>CAYQZC010000010.1:0-5111 GCA_964421945.1 uncultured Pseudomonadales bacterium | reverse complement strand
TGTACACTCCTGTGGTCAAGGTCTCGTACCAAGTGGAAGCCACCCGTGTAGGTCGAAAAACTGACTATGATCGTTTGGTGATGATGATCCAAACTGATGGCAGTATTTCACCACTTGAAGCAGTTAAACAGGCTGCCCAGATCTTAGCTCGCCAATTCACTCAAGTTTTTGAACCAGTGATTGAAGCAGAAGCTACTGAAGATGTGAACATTAGTCCAGAAGAAGCAGAAGTTTTAAGATTAACAGTAGAAGAACTCGATTTGCCAACTCGTATTGCTAACGCATTACGAAAAGGTGGTTTCAAGACCGTGGGTGACCTAGTAGGTGCCCCAAAAACCACTGTAGCTAAAGTGAAGAACTTGGGCGAAAAGAGTGTAGATGTCATCAACGAAGCCTTACAGAAGAAGGGCGTTAGTTTAGGAGAGTAATGAGACACAGGATTGCACATAAGCATTTTAACCGTGACAGCAACCACCGCAAAGCTTTGTTGAAAAACTTAGTTCGCGCCCTTGTTGTCGAAGGTGAAGTGACCACTACCGTGACCAAAGCTAAAGAAGTCAAACGCTTGTCGGATAGAATTATCCACAAAGCTCAGACCGACACTGTTGCTATGCGTCGGGTTTTGCATCGCTTTTTTGGCCGCCGAGATGCTGTGAACACCTTAGTGGAGCGCATTGCTCCAGCTATGTCTGATCGAAAATCAGGTTTCACCAGTATCAAAAAAGCTGGCCTTCGCCGCGGTGACAATGCTGCTCTGGCTACTGTGAGTTTAGTAGTCAAGCCAGCAGGTATGGGAACTCTAAAAAGTGGTAAAGTCTATGCCGAGAAGAGTGCCAAACCAGCTGTCAAAGTTGCCAAAGTTGCTGAAGCTAAAGTAGAGAAGAAAGCAACGCCAGTGGCTAAGAAGACTGCTGTGAAAGCTAGTCCAAAAGTCAAGAAAGCTGCTACAAGCAAAAAATAAGATATGATCAAAACCTATAGTCAAAAACCAGCTGAAGTTACTCGAGCTTGGCATATAGTTGATGCAAGTGGCCGAGTTTTGGGACAAGTTGCTACCGAAATCGCTAGTAAACTTATTGGTAAGCACAAACCTACTTTTACACCACACGTTGATGGTGGAGATTTTGTAGTCGTGATCAATGCCACCAAAGTCGAAGTCAGTGGTGCTAAAGGTAAAGATAAAAAATACTACAACTACTCTGGTTTCCCAGGTGGTTTGAGAGTCCAAAGTTTTGATGAAGTAATGGCTCGTTATCCAGATAGAATTATCGAAGCAGCTGTGTATAACATGTTGCCAAAAAACAAATTACGAACTGGACGCATGAAGAGACTTAAAATCTACGGCGGTTCAGAACACCCACACCAAAGTCAGGTGGGAGCATAAGGTATAAGGGCAAGTATGGCACGTAAATTATCCAAGAAAAATACCAAAGTTCAAAAAGTCATCAAGAAAGCTCGTCCCGTAGTGAATGCTCACGGTGCAGCTATGGTGGCTATTGATATGCCTAAAGGTGAATACACTGAAGCTGTTGGTCGCCGCAAAGTGGCGACTGCTCGCGTACGTTTGTACCACCAAGCAGGTGACTTCATCGTCAATGGAAAAGCTATCGGCCAATACTTTAACACTATCATCAACGCTCCAGCTACCTATCAAAAACCTTTTGAGATCACTGGTACCAAAAATACTTTTGCTGTCACAGCTAAAGTATCTGGTTCTGGTTCACATTCTCAATTAGAGGCAGTGGTTCACGGTATTGCTCGAGCTTTAGTGGCTTACAATCCTGAATTTAGATTAGTCTTAAAGCAAGCTGGCTTATTGACCCGAGATGACCGAATGAAAGAAACTCGAAAAATCGGCATGGGTGGAAAAGCTCGTCGCAAACGCCAATCTCCAAAGCGTTAATCTATTTTATTTTCGCCAAGTTTCAAAGTGGATATCTCAGCTTGAGGCGCTGGTGTATCTTTTGAGGGCCCAACGCCAAACTTTCACACTGACAGTAAAGAAGGTTGCTCCTGAGATAAGGGTAAGTGCAATGGGTACAGTCGGGGGAAGATTCATCAAAACCTGAGCTGGTATGGTAATCATCAGACCCAGTGGAAGAATAAAAAAGAGCGCAAACCTAACGGGCTCCATGTACATAGTGATAGGAAATTGTCCCAAACGTGAGAGATCACGATACGTCCAAATGATGTTATCTACTTCGGTAGTAAGGATGCCACAGGCCAACACCAGGATATGAAAACTGGTAGCGATCAGCAAACCATTAAGTAGCAAGAGTATGTAGAGTAATGCCGATCCGAGGGTGATGGTTACCTCTAAATTGGTAAGTATCCAAAGTGAAATCAGCAGGTTGGGGATCAAAAAAAGTGCATCATTTAGATCTGGGTGCCCTGTCAAAGCACGGAATAATGGATTGAGCGGGCTGACTAAATAGAAGTCAAACTCTCCATTTCTGATTTTATTGCCAAAACCATAGACACCTCGGTAAAGCGTTTGAGCTACCAAATCGATGAGTTGGTAGGTGAGGTAAAACAGAATAATTTGATCACTGGTATAGCCGGCAATAGAAACAGACTTTGATTTTAATAAAAATAAAAATACCAAAGACATAGTCAGTCTCAATGCTTTTCCAAACAGAAATAAACTGTTTGTCCATCGATTTACAAAAGCAGTTTGAGCGGCGCTAGTCGCTGTCAGCCACCAAATGTGGGAATAGGTTTTCAAGCGTTGGGCTCGATTATTGTCCAGCAGCGTCATAGCTATGTGCTCCTTTGTGCCATAGAGTCCGGGCAAAAAACCAAGTAATAAAAGTCCAACTGATGATCCCGATCCAACACCATAGTAATCGCGCTGGATCAAGTCGGCCTAAAAATAACTGGATTTGTACGTATGAAAGATAAGGAAAAGGAGTCAACATCAAAATGTTTTGAAGTGAACGGGGTAAGATGTCGAGTGGATATAACTTTCCGGCCGTAAAGTCCACGATCATAAAAAAGAGAAACTTAGGCCCCCATGTTTCTGGACTCCAGAAACCCAGAGTACCAAAAATAATTGAAATGTAAAAGTGAATTAAGACTCCCAAAAGAGTCCAAATCAAAGTAATCATAATCACTGAAAAATCAGGTGCCAAAAAGAGTGGCTGAAAAATCGCATACAATAGTGCTCCTTCAGCTAGGCTAAAAAGTACATTTTTTGCTTTATCAGCAATTTCTTCCATAGCAAAGGTGGCAAAAATTCGTTGAGGTTTGACTAAAAAGTGGCTAATTTGTCCCGAATAAATATTTCCCGCTAAACCATGAAGGCTGCTAGCCAAAATCATACTTTGGAGTATGGAAACGAGAAAAATATAGCTGGTCATCTCCGTTTGGTTATAGTTAAAAACTGAGGTCTGGTTGGTGAATACCACTGACCAAATCGTCAGTGCCATGAGAGTTGAAAGCATTTGCCGTATGCGCCAAATAATCAGACTCGTCCTATAGACCAAGCCATTTTGCCAGGAAAGCTGAAAAATCATCCAGTATTTTTTTACTTCAGGCTGAAATCGTGACATAGTACGAGTTTGATTATGACTGAGCTTTTGTTTCGAACACTTCGCGAATAATAGCTTCAATTGGCGGTTCTTCTATGTTCACGTCAATCACGGGCAAACTGGTAAGGATGTGTCCTGCTACTTTGGTAGCCTGAGCCCGAGGCACTAACAAGGTGACTCTTGGCAAGTCAAACTCTTTGACTTCACCAAATTTTTCCAGCTTACTGCGGGAGATATCTTCTGACAGTGTCAAAGATAAAATTTTATTCCGTGCGTATCGATCAATGATGTCTTGGAGTTTGCCATCAAAAATCTTGTGACCGTGGTCGATAATCACTGCTCGCTCGCACAACTCTTTGACATCTCCCATATAGTGGCTGGTCAGGATGATGGTCGATTTAAATTCTTTGTTGTAGGTTTTGATAAAGTCACGCAACACTTTTTGCATAACGACATCCAAACCGATGGTTGGTTCATCTAAAAAGAGAACTTTAGGATTGTGTAACAAGGCAGCAATGAGCTCGCACTTCATCCTTTGGCCAAGTGATAGTTTTCGGACTTGGACATTGAGAACATCTTTTACATCAAGCAAATCGACGAGTTTAGTGAGGGTTTTTTTAAACTGAGTTTCTGGAATCTCATAGATAGCTTGGTTAAGCAAAAAAGTTTCCATGGCCGGAAGATCCCACCACAACTGATTTTTTTGACCCATGACCAAGGCAAATTGGCGTTGAAACTCTGGTTTACGATCCCAAGGGTCAAATCCTAAGACCCTGACTTTACCATGGGTAGGATAAAGCAGACCGGAGAGTACTTTGAGAGTAGTGGTTTTACCGGCCCCATTTTGACCGATAAAACCAATGATTTCACCTTGTTCGATAGTAAAGCTGATGTCATCGACTGCCTTGATCTCTTCGTAGTCACGATGCCAAAGTGATTTGATTGAACCAGCAAGACCTGGTTCTTTTTTATACACTTTAAAGTGTTTACTGACATGATCGACAGAAATGACTGGTACAGACATATTTTGATTGTATCCTAATTAGCACTCCCGATAAACCGTTTAACTGAGTAATGGAAAAACCAACGAGAAATCAAAAATGTGCCTAGAGTGGCTATCAAAAAATACCCAACCAAGACATAGTTTGCTCGGCCCAACAGGACTTCACTCGGCAGAGTATTTATCAGTGCAATGGGAACAACCACAGTCACCACAGTCGACATCATACCCCTGAAAACTTGTCTCGGTACTTGCCAAATGCTGCGCAAACTTGGGACCACTTCATTAATGTTATCGAGCTTTTCGACCCAAAAGGCCCAAGTACAGATGAAGAACCATAGGAAATAGATAAATAAGCAACCACTCACGATCAGGATGGTAGCTAAGAACAGATTGATCAGACTGACCTGGATTTGAAGTTGTATCAAGGCTTGGATCATGATGACAAACCCCAACAAGAAACGGAAAACATTGGTGTAGTCGTTGTCATTTACCATCAAAATATACTGAGTGTCGATCGGCATGATCAAAAATCGACTGAGTTCGCCGGAAAAAATAGCTCGAGTATAAAAACGCATATT
>CAYQZC010000009.1:0-14345 GCA_964421945.1 uncultured Pseudomonadales bacterium | reverse complement strand
GGCTTGGAAGTAATCAATGTTGGCCCGTAAAGTCTGTGTTGGGACTTTACCTTGGAAATACTTCTCAGATCGGGCAATTTCTGATCCGTTTATTCTACCAGATAATGCGATTTTTACACCTTGTGCACCTGAAGTCATGACTTTTTCCAAAGCTTGTGACACAGCACGACGGTGTGGGTAGCGCTTGATCAATTGCTCAGCGATACGCTCAGCCACTAATTTAGCACTCTGATCTGGTTTCTTAACTTCCTCGACTCTGACATCAACACGAACTTTGTCTTTCTTCTGTTTAGACACATTTAAAATTCGTTCAATATCTTTCTTAACACCTTCCAAGTTTACGCCACCTTTACCGATGACCACACCTGGGCGAGACACATACAGTGATACTTTAATCGCAGTAATTGAACGATCAATATCAATCTGTACGACACCAGCGTTCGACAACTTACTCAATAAATGAGTGCGAAGACGATAGTCTTCAATCATTTTATCTGAGTACGTTTTTGCATCTGCAAACCATCTTGATTTCCAAGTGAAGGTATTGCCTAAGCGAAAGCCGGTTGGGTTAACTTTTTGTCCCATACGTTACTTTGACTCCTTGTTAGTTTCTTTTGTCACTAAGGTCACGGTGACGTGACTGGTTCGTTTTTTAATTTCATGTGCGCGACCACGGCTCACTGCGCGAAAACGCTTGTAGGTCGGGCCTTCTGTCACTAAGATTTCTTTTAACTCTAAATCACTAAACTGTAAGCCATTATTGTTAATCGCGTTTGCAATAGCTTGTTTGAGCACTTTCAAAATCGTTAAAGTCGATTTGCGCTCAATCACAGCCAGCTGTCGAATGGCTTGTTCCAATGGCAGCTTCTTCACGGTATTTGCGACTAAGCGCAATTTACGTGGAGTCTGTCTGGTATATGTTTGTTGTGCTCGAATGATCATACTATGTCTTACTCAAGACGCGTTTCACTACTTTACCGTGGCCACGGAAGGTACGAGTAGGAGCAAATTCTCCTAAACGATGGCCAACCATAGCTTCGCTAACAAATACTTCTATAAATTTTCTACCTTGGTGAACCATAAAGGTATGGCCGACAAAATCTGGAGAAACTACGCAAGCACGACTCCAAGTTTTGATTGGTTCTTTTTTACCAGACTCCTTCTGCGCCAAGACTTTCTTGAGCAGTTTAGGGTCAATGAATGGTCCTTTTTTACTACTTCTACTCATATTTATTTGACGCGACGGTCTTTCACAATATATTTACTACTAGACTTGCGTTTGTTGCGAGTCTTGGTACCCAAAGCATGTTTACCCCATGGGGTCTTTGGATACTTCATACCAACACCACTCCGACCTTCACCACCACCGTGTGGGTGACTGTCTGGATGTTGAGCGGTTCCGCGAACGGTGGGACGAATACCCATTAATCGTTTACGACCGGCTTTTCCGATCTTCTGATTCTTATGATCTTGATTTCCAACCTGCCCGATTGTAGCGAAACACTCGGCATTAATCAATCGCAGCTCTCGTGAAGGGAGCAAAACGGTGACATTGTCACCTTCTTTGGCTTGAATAAATGCGGCTGTGCCAGCACCACGGACCATTTGAGCACCTTTACCTGGAGTCAATTCAAGGTTATGAATTGGAGTACCCACAGGAATAGCGCGGAGTGGCAAAGCATTACCGACACGAACTTCAGCTTTTTCGCCAGACATGACTTCAGCTCCGGTGATTAAACCATCAGGAGCTAACATGTAGCGTTTTTCACCATCTTTGTAAAAGATCAAAGCGACATGAGCGCTGCGCACAGGATCATACTCTAAGCGAGATACTATACCAGCTACACCGTGTTTATTTCGTTTCCAGTCGATGATTCGCAGTTTTTTCTTCACACCACCACCGCGATGTCTCACCGTCACATGACCTTTGAATCCGCGGCCTTGACGTTTCAGATGACCCGACATCAGGAGTGACTTTTCAGGTTCACCCTTGTAGAGCTCACTTCGATCAACCACAACTTGGTTTCGACGGCCTGCACTGGTAGGTTTACGAACAATTATCATAAATTATGCCTGGCCTCCAGTAATATCGAACAGAGCGATATTTTGGCCAGCTTTCAAAGTTACTAAGGCTTTTTTAGTTGAATTTTGAACTCTTTTAATGCGTTTGCGACCAGTGGCTTTTTGACTTCGGTGTCCCAAAACAGTGTTAACTGATGTGACCTCAACCTTGTACAAATGCTCAATGGCTTGTTGGACCTGAGTTTTGGAAGCGGTACGAGCCACCTCAAACGTGTAGGTATTAGCTGAACTAGCTAACCATAGCGTTTTCTCGGTAATGACTGGTTGTTTAATGACAAACGTATTCATATTATTTGGCAGCCTTTACTTTTGGTTTAGCTGCTTTCTTGGTTGCTACTGCTTTTTTGGCTACAGGTTTCTCCGCGGCCACTTTTTTGACTGGAGCGACTTTGGTAACGACTTTGGCAGCTGGCTTCTCGACCACATCGGTCTGAGAAACTGAAGCAGCCACACGTTGCTCCAACACTTTTAAAGCTTCACTCGTAACTAAAATTTTATCGGCTGATGCGACTTCTAAAGCAGTCACACGACCAGCAGTCATCACTAAAACGGTTTCGATGTTTTGCAGACCGCGCACCACTTCTGGTCTAGTTTGATCAATAATGACCAGCACTTTACTCTTGGCTGGGACCATACTACTCACTAAAGTAGCGGCTGCCTTGGTTTTACCTTTGAGGTCAGCTAAGCCTTCGTGATCAATCACATTGTCCGCTTGAGCGATGAGAGCGCTCACTAAAGCTTGATGCTTTGACCGTTGAGGTAAACTACGCAACCAATTTTGTTCACCATTTGGACCGTGAGATACACCACCTCCAACAAAGATACTTGGGGTACGAGCACCATGACGTGCGTTACCTGTACCTTTTTGCTTAAACCATTTCTTCTTAGTGCGATTAATTTCACTGCGTGTTTTGGTTTTACTGGTACCTTGACGAGCATTACTCAAGTAAACGCGAATTGCTTGAGCCAAAACAGTTTGATTGGCCTCACCAGTCATAAAGGCTGGTAACGCGATTTCACTTTTGACGCCAGTGGTAGTGTAATGACTCAATTTCATAAACGTTAGGCTGCTGTTTCCTCAGTTACTTCAGGAGCTTCGACTGCCGCTGGTGCTGGTTGTAAACCGGCACTAGCTAAATCTAAGTCGATGGCTCGAGATTCACCTGTTTTACTAATCTTGATTGTAGAAGTTCGGTATCCAGGAACTGGACCACTTAGCCAAAGTTCTTGTTTGGCAGCATCAATATGGAGCACCACCAAACCTTTAACGGTTTGAGTTTCATCACCGTAGTGTCCAGGCATTTTCTGACCTCTAAACACACGTCCCGGGGTAGTACCGGCACCAATTGAACCAACAGCCCGACCACGATCAGATTGACCGTGAGTCTTTGGTCCCCCGTGGAAACCATGACGCTTCATAGCCCCAGCAAAACCACGACCCTTGGTCGTACCTTGGACTTGGACTACGTCGCCGACAGTTAAAACTTGTTCTAATGCAATAGTTTGGCCAACTTGCAAAGCTGGAGTTTCACCTTCAGCTGGCTTGGCAACGCGCAAACCGGTTAAGGTTTTGGCACCTAAAGTAAAACCACTCCGTTCTAATCGAGTGCGGAGTGGTTTGGTCATGTTCTTAAATTTTTTCTTACCATAACCAATTTCGAAAATAAGGGAATCTTGGACTTCAGGCTGGGTACCAACGATCATATTAGGCTCGACCATACAACGGGTCACAGCTACGCGCTTACCGTCCTTGGTCCAGGCTTGAGTCATGCCTAATTTGGTTGCAAATACCGTTTTTACCATACGTATCTTCGTGTTTATACCAGCGTTTTAAAGCCTTATCGGCTTGATGCTGTGTGAGCAAATTGCTCCTCCTATAATTACATTTTGATTTGAATATCAACTCCTGCGGGCAACTCTAAGTGCATCAGTGAGTCAATAGTCTTGTTGGTTGGATTATCAATCTCAATCAACCGTTTGTGGGTACGGATCTGATAGTGCTCCTGAGCGTTTTTATCGCTGTGTGGAGATACTAAAACCGTAAACCACTTGATGTGGGTAGGCAAAGGCACAGGTCCCACCACCTTCGCTCCGGTGGACAGGGCCGTTTCGATAATTTTCTTGGCGGCTTCGTCGATCACACGATGGTCAAACGCTTTAAGTCTGACTCGAATCTTATAACCGGCGGAACTTGTACTAGCTACCATGATGTTTTTGTTAAGTGTCTTTTGTTACTTATTACTAATTTGTCATTAAGCACTTTAAAACTTAAAGACAGAGCGTGATTATAACTGTTTATAAACCAGATGTAAATAGTTTAATTGGTTTTGGTGTCTTGTGAATAATCACCTTCTGAAAACCTATTTTACACTAGAAATATAAAAAAGCACGGTGAAACATAGCTTTTTTAGCATCAATAATGAGACAGAATACACATTATGGGCTGCAAGTCTTACAATTTTAAGGTCACTAACCATGACACTACTACACTCTGATCAAAGGGTTTTGCCTGAAATCCATACTTAGTCTCGATCACTTCACCACCTTGAGACTGATATCCGGCTGCTAAACTCAAAGCTTGGTCAACCGATACCAATCGTCTGTTAAACTCCAAGAAGAGTGGGAATGACTCATACAAGGGAGCCGAATCAGCCGTCTGAACAAAAAAACCACGAGCTAACCACCACGCCCCTTCGGCAATCTGCTCATAGGCCAGCCATTCAGGTTGACGCCATGATTCGTCTGGATAGTGAGTGAGAAACAGAGTGACTCCCTGAGGTAACTGCTCTGACATAGTTTAGGAAATTTTCAATGCTAAAAGTAACTTGACCACTAGCTCCATTTCAAACTGAGCTGCCCTAAAACCAGCAGGTGTAAAAATGATCTCACTACCTAGTTGTTTATATTTTTCACAAATTGCATCAAGTAAGGCAACATCCATCTCGCTCACGTTTGGTTCCATAAATAGAGGGACATCCTCATACTCAGGGGCTGAATCATGGGTTTTGACAAAAAAACCGCGCGCTAACCACCATGCCCCATGCCAGACTTCCTCATTTGGCTGCCAAAAGGGATCACGATATTCATCTGGATATGAAATAAGATACTTGGTTTTGCCTTTTGGTAGCATTTCACTCATCGAGACCTCCTAGTCAGTAATCAGTCCTTTAAACCAAGCGTTTATAAATTCTGGGGTGTAATACTCAAGTAAAATGGCATCAGTGTACACCATATCGATGACTCGGTTGCCAGTTAACCATTTAATAATCCTTTTCTGGGCCACTTCCTCTGCTCTTTTATCTACCTCAGCCCGCAAAATCGCTTCATGCAAAGGCCAAGAATCAGAGGTGTAACATGCCAGAAATCGAGACAAAAAGGTGTAGGCAGTCAAATCAACTGGGAGTGCCTCAATAATATGAGGAGCCACTTCTTGAGGATACTGACTTTTTCTCTTTTGGACTACCCACATAGTTTGATATTTTTCCGCCATGTATGATGGTGTTGTACCATATTTTTTTTGCGAAAAAAAGGTGTGTTACCTGGTGATAGGCAGCCTTCTTTTATCAGCTAAAAACTTGCAATAACTATTATTATAGGTTATAATTCGTCGTTCGTTCAAAAAAACAGTGTCTTCCCGCTGAGGGGATTGGTAACATGCCAATATGCATTTCAAATTGAGAATGCATCCAATAAGTATAGGAGCTCGAGACATGGTTGATCATATCCAGCAACACACTCAAAGTATTATTGGGTTGTTGCAAGCACAGGCACTAAAAAACGGGAGAAACGCCCGACTCCTTGCAACACAGCGTTGCGATCAGCACCTCATAATTGAAGAGGTGATCAAGGAGTTAGAAAAGATTGGCATATCTGCTAGATATGCTTGGTCAGGAAGTCGAGAGGACGAGTCGGTCCATAACGTCATTGAGGTGGACGCCATGGGAGTCAATTTGCCAGATTGGCTGTTCGACCTTACAAATGGTCAACAGCCACCCAAAGCAATTCCGGCATCCGTCGTCGCAAAAAATCAGGGGAACACCGTTACAGTCCCCAAGGAACTGTTGGAGAAAATTCTCCCCCTGCTCCCTGTCGGCAGCCCACTGGAGACTCAGGTCTCCCAACTGCTCAAGTAACACGAACAAACCACTCTTAACAAGGGTGGTTTTTTATTTTTGCAAACAGGCAGTCAATAAACCAAAACCCCCGGCCTTTCGGCCGGGGGTTTTTAGTTTCTAGTAAGAAAAAAGTAATTATTTAATTACTTTGGTGATAGCACCTGCACCAATGGTGTGGCCACCTTCGCGGATAGCGAAGCGGAGACCGTCAGCCATAGCAACTGGCACAATGAGTTTGACACTCATTTTAGCGTTGTCACCAGGCATGATCATTTCCACGCCGTCAGCTAATTTGATTTCACCAGTTACGTCAGTGGTACGGATGTAGAACTGAGGTCGGTAACCTGTGAAGAATGGTTTGTGACGACCACCTTCTTCTTTGGTCAAGATATAGACTTCAGCTTCAAATTCGGTGTGAGGCTTAGCAGTGCCAGTTTTGGCTAACACTTGACCACGCTCGACATCGTCTTTTTCAATACCGCGGAGTAAGATACCCACGTTATCACCAGCTTGACCTTCGTCTAACATCTTTCGGAACATTTCGACACCAGTCACTACTGATTTTCGAGCGTCTTTCAGACCAACGATTTCGATTTCTTCACCAACTTTGACTCGACCTGATTCAATACGACCGGTCACGACTGTGCCACGACCTTTGATTGAGAAAACGTCTTCCACAGGCATCAAGAATGGTTTGTCGAGATCGCGAACTGGATCTGGGACGTATGAGTCTACAGTACTCATGAGTTCCATGATCTTGTCTTGGTAAGCTGCGTCACCTTCTAAGGCTTTGAGTGCTGAGACACGAATGATAGGAGTGTTGTCGCCATCATAACCATATTTGGTCAAGAGTTCGCGGACTTCCATTTCGACTAAGTCGAGCAATTCAGCGTCATCAACCATATCGCATTTGTTAAGAGCGACTACCAATTTAGGCACGTTAACTTGTTTGGCTAAGAGGATATGCTCTCGAGTTTGAGGCATAGGACCGTCAGTAGCAGCCACGACCAAGATAGCACCGTCCATTTGAGCGGCACCAGTGATCATGTTTTTGATGTAGTCAGCGTGACCTGGAGCATCGATGTGAGCATAGTGACGTTTCTCGGTCTCGTATTCCAAGTGAGAAATGTTAATGGTCACACCACGAGCTGCCTCTTCTGGAGCATTGTCGATATCACCATACCCCATAGCCTTGTTCAAAGGGGATGGGAATTTGGCTGCTAAAGTGGTAGTGATAGCAGCAGAAAGAGTGGTTTTTCCATGGTCGACGTGACCGATGGTACCAATGTTGACGTGGGGTTTGTTACGAACAAACTTTGCGGCGTCTGCCATATAGAGTCCTCCAATAATAGTAATCTAGTTGTGTTACTAATGTTATTTATACTTTTTACTAACCGAACTGAAGATACAATTCGAAACTTGATTATATCGAGTCTTGGCTCATTTGGCAAAGGGTGAAATCACCACAAAAAACTGGGAAGTAAGGCCTATTTTTTTTCAAACAACTCTGCCAAGGCTTTGGTCAACTCATACTGGCCAGGAACAGCCAAACCTTGACCCACATCGATTCTCAAGGTGTCTTTTCCTCGAGTCATAAAACTCAAGTCATGTTTATGTGGATCAATTCCTTGCAGTTGTAATGTGCGAACAATATCCATCATCATTGAAAAATTGTTATATCCACCCAAAATGTGAATATTGTGCTTGTCGAGCACATCTTTGACCCGACTAAATGAATCAGGATCAAAACTCAAGGTCCAGGTATCGATGAAGTCATCATACTTCATGTTTAGGCGATGACCTGAGGTATCAAACCGACAACCAAGTTTGATCAACTCAGGTGCTGCTGCCACCAACTTCTGGAAGTTTTCCTGCCAAAGTTCGAGGGCTTCTTGAAATTCACCATCAGAATGAGAAAACTTCAGACGATGACCGACTTGATCTTCGAGCTCTTTCCAGCGGTTAGGCTTTGGTTCTTTTTTTAATCGTCGTAACAATCGTTCCATAGTGTTCCTTTCTGGAAAGACTACATTGAAAAATCACCTCAGTCAAAGGCTAGTCTTCTTGACTAAAGGTTCCAAATGTCCTATAATATTTTGTTGTTTAAAATCAGCAATAGACCCTAAGGGGGTGTGCCAGTGTTGAACTTCTTGCAGTTAGTAATCTGGATTGTAATTCAGCTATCAGGTGGCCATGCAACTACGCAACCACTTGATATTGCTGCGACCCTCAACTGGAACGATCAGCAACAATTGGCCGATCAGCTTTACAACCAAGGCTTCACAGCCTGGTGGGATAGCGTTGGTATAGCCTGCGAGCAAGATATGGTCGCCGGTCGGTTTACAAAAGTCTTTGATGGGACAAACTATTCACCCGACGTCTATGAACTCAATGAGTTCTTTGCCAGTGATGATAGTCCCATCGACCTGGGAATCAACTGCTCGTCAGAGCATATGGTCTTAGTCCGGGTCGAGCGGGTGATGTGGCTCTTTGCCCGCGATGGACAAGGCAATCAATACATTGCCACCCTTGCCTGGCCAGTTCAAGACTAGCCAGAAACAACCAAAAACCCCGCCGGATTTCACCGCGCGGGGTTCTTTTTTTTCAACGTAAGTAGCAGATTACCGCACGTTAATGCCTTTTCGATCTTCGATGATCTTAGCGGCAATGTTTTGTGGCACTTCGTCATAATGACTTGGCAACATGACTGATGAAGCTCGACCTTGAGTCATACTTCGCAAGATGGTCACATAGCCTTGCATTTGAGATAAAGGCACCAAAGCTGTGATAATAGTCACGTTGCTACGGTTGGCGGTACCTTGGATTTGAGCCCGTCGGGCACCTAAGTCACCAATGACATCACCCATGAATTCATCTGGAGTGGTGACTTCCACCTTCATGATTGGTTCTAGAATCACAGGTTGGGCTTTGCCTACGGCATCCCGCATACCCAAACTTCCAGCCATCTTGAATGATAACTCACTTGAGTCAACATCGTGGTAAGAACCGTCGTAAACGGTGACTTTAAGGTCAGACATTGGATACCCAGCGATAAATCCACGTTCCAGAGATTCTTGAATACCTTTGTTAATAGGTTCAATAAATTCACGAGGAATGTGTCCACCGGTGACTTCGTTGACGAATTCATAACCAGTTCCACGATCTTTGGGCTCGATCTTGAGCAAACAGTGACCATATTGACCTCGACCACCGGTTTGCTTGATGTATTTACCTTCACCATCAGCTGCCACTCGGATAGTCTCTTTGTAAGCGACCTGAGGAGCACCGACATTAGCATCCACTTTGAACTCGCGCTTCATCCGGTCCACCAAGATTTCGAGGTGAAGTTCACCCATACCAGCAATGATAGTTTGGCCGGTCTCTTGATCAGACTTGATCTGGAATGTTGGATCTTCTTCAGAAAGTTTCTGAAGGGCCACACCCATTTTCTCTTGATCAGATTTAGTTTTTGGTTCGATGGCCAATGAGATAACCGGGTCGGCAAAGGAAATACCTTCGAGCACGATCGGCTTGGATTCTTCACACAAAGTATCACCAGTTTTGGTATCTTTCAGACCGACGATAGCCACGATTTCACCTGCAAATGCTTCGGTAATTTCTTCTCGTTGGTTAGCATGCATCAATAACAACCGACCCACACGTTCACGAGCAGTTCGAGTCGAGTTAAAGGTGTAAGAACCTGAGGCTAATTTTCCTGAATAAATCCGGACATAGGTCAAACGACCCACGTGAGGATCAGTTTGGATCTTGAAGGCCAGACCACAAAATGGTTCTTCTGGAACTAATTTGCGGACTTCTTCGGCTTCAGTCCGAGGATTGGTGCCTTTGATTTCAATAATATCTTGAGGAGATGGTAGGTACTCGACCACTGCATCCAGTAAAATCTGGACACCAGTGTTTCGCAAGGAAGATCCACAGAAAATGGGAACCAATTTATAACCGATAGTAGCTTTTCGCAAAGCTGCCTTCAATTCATCAATGGTTGGCTCTTCCCCATTCAGATATTTTTCTAACAAGGCATCATCAGTTTCAGAAATTTGCTCTACCAACGTCGCACGAGCTGATTCGACGGCTGCTTTCATGTCTTCAGGAATCTCAACCAAATCGTACTCAGCACCTAAGTGTTCTTTTTCCCACACCCAAGCTTTACGTTCGAGTAATTGGATCACACCTTTGAACGTATTCTCGACACCAATTGGTAAAACCATCACTGCTGGCTTCACTCCAAATTTGGTTCTGATGTCTTCGATAGTGCGTTCGTAGTTGGCACCCAATTTATCCATTTTGTTGACAAAACAGACGCGGGGCACGTGATACTTGTCGGCTTGGCGCCAAACAGTCTCAGACTGTGATTGGACACCTTCTTCAGCATCGAGCACAGTCACACCACCATCGAGCACCCGCAGTGAACGCTCGACTTCAGCGGTGAAGTCGACGTGGCCTGGGGTATCGATAATGTTGAAACGGAAACTTTCTTTACCTAAATGAGAATCAAAAACTGGAGTCCAGAAAGTGGTGGTAGCTGCAGATACGATGGTGATACCGCGTTCGCGCTCTTGATCCATCCAGTCCATCTGGGTGGCACCTTCGTGAACTTCACCGATTTTGTATGACTTACCAGTGTAGTATAAAATCCGCTCAGTGGTGGTGGTTTTACCAGCATCAATATGTGCAATAATACCGATGTTACGAATCCGATCTAATGGAACGTTACGGTTACTGGTTTTTACGGTTTGTTGTCCTGCCATACAAAACTTTCTGAAATATATATCTGTTTTTGACGAAACAATACGAAGAGTGATTATACCTCATACTGCCTCGATTCGGAAAGGGGGTTTTAGTTGCTGATTGGGGGGCTATAACGCCACTAATTGGACTGCTCTAAGAGAGTCAATAGGGCTTCTCTAAGAATACGATAGGTTTCACCGCCCAAATTGCGAAACCGATAATCACGACCAGTTTTTTTTCGAATCCCAGAGATGGTTTTGACAAACTCCTCCACATCCTCGATCTCCCGCATAAACGGTATGATTTCGGCTGCTAGCACCCCACCAGTAAACATGTCACTGCGGTACATGAAAAAAATGCCTCGGGTAATCAGACTTTTGGAAAAATCGAGTTGTTCCATGGTTTCGGTAAATTGAGCCATGGTAAACACTGGCAACTCGGGCCCCATCTCTTGTGAGGCATCCAAACCTGTCATCACTTCTACCACTGCATGAGGAAGATGTTGATCAAGCCACTCCAGCAACAGCTGCACTTCAGAGTCACTCAGACCATCGATCTGGACATGTGATAATTGTTCGGACATAGAGCCAAAAATCTACCAACGGAAGTGAGCAAAGGCTTTGTTAGCCTCAGCCATTTTGTGTGAACCATCGCGTTTTTGGATGGCTCCACCTTGGTTACCTAAAGCATCAATCATTTCAGCAGCTAATTTTTCACCAAAACTGTGGAATTCTTTGTTTGAACGCTTGTTGGCTTCGAGCACTAACCAACGAACTACCAATGAAAATCCTCGACGACCTTTGACTGGCATAGGCACTTGATAAGCGGCCCCACCAACACGGCGTGAACGGACTTCCATTTGAGGAGTCACGGCTCGGACCACATCATCAAAAACTTCCAAAGCTGGACGTCCAGCTTGCTTCTCAAGCAGCTCTAAAGCCTGATAAACCTGAGTTTGAGCAATGGATTTTTTACCATCACGCATGACTCGGTTGATCAGATGAGCAACTTTGGTTGATTGATATTTAGAATCTGGTTGAACGTCGCGAACGACTGCTTTTTTAGAACGCATAGTGATCTTTAGTTTTTAGGTTTCTTTACCCCATATTTACTGCGACTGGTCTTGCGATCAGCAACGCCGGAACAGTCATATTTACCACGCACAATGTGATACTTCACACCAGGTAAGTCTTTTACACGGCCACCACGAATCAATACGATACTGTGCTCAGCCAAGTTGTGACCTTCACCCATGATGTAGGCAGTGACTTCCATTTTGTTTGATAACCGAACACGAGCCACTTTACGTAAAGCTGAGTTAGGTTTCTTTGGAGTCATGGTTTTGACCACGGTACACACACCTCGTTTTTGAGGGTTAACGGTTTTAACTGACTGGGTCGTCAAGGTATTAAAACTCCGGCGTAAAGCAGTTGCTTTAATCTTGGTTGGCTTTCGTTGCCGACCACCTTTTCGAATTAATTGATTAATTGTTGGCATCCATATTCCTTGTTAGACGTTTTGGTATTGTACTACACCTCAGGCAAAAGGCAAACTCCGCTTATGCGACCACCTCCGTACCTTGAGTTTCACTGATTTCCATGCTGGCAGGTTCCAGTTCACTTGGGTCCAAAGCGGCGCGCTCAGGGCTGGTTGGGATCAACCGGCCGATGATGACGTTTTCTTTAAGACCTTCCAAGTAGTCGACTGCGCCAGATGCAGCAGCATCGGTCAGAACATTCTTGGTGTGTTGGAATGAAGCCGCAGATAACCATGAGCTGGTAAATAGTGATGATCGAGTGATTCCCAAGATCATCACTTTAGCGGTAGCAGGTTCACCACCTGCAGCCATTACAGCATCATTAGTTTGCATGAATTTCGAGCGTTCGATAACTTCACCAGTCAAGAATTCGGTGTCACCAGCTGCTTCGATCTGCACTTTGTCACCCATTTTACGGGTAATCACTTCGAAGTGTTTGTCATGGATTGGAATTCCCTGTGACTCATACACTAATTGGATCTGGTGCACTACGTATTGTTGAGCGGCTAAGAGCCCACGGACATGGAGTAGTTCGTGAATATCGATGGAACCACCGGTCATCTGTTGACCCATGTGGACCAACTGGCCATCTTCCACCAAGATCAAAGCCTTGGCAGAAACTGGATAGCTTCGCTCTTCAACTGGCTCACTGACTGTCTTGATGGTAAGTGTCCGACCATCCTCAGTTTCATCAATTGAGACTTTTCCAGAGATTTCAGCTAAGACACCTGGAACTTTAGGAATCCGAGCTTCAAACAACTCTTCCACCCGAGGCAGACCTTGAGTCACGTCGAGACCGACGATACCTCCAGAGTGCTTCACACGCATGGTAAGCTGTGTACCTGGTTCTCCGATTGATTGAGCTGCGATGACACCGACTGGCACACCCATCTCGACTTTTTCACGAGTTGAGAAATCCCAACCGTAACATTGAGCACATAAGCCTCGAGGAGCTTCACAAGTCAATGGGGAGCGGATCGCCACACTACTGATACCAGCTTTTTCGACGTCAGCGGCAATTGTTGGGGTAATCATGGTACCAGCTTCTACCAGTACTTTGTTACCTTGCTTGATGTCTTGGGCTAAGATACGACCAGTCATTCGATTGGCAAACACATCAGGTCGGAATTCATTGGTCAGGGTGATGTAGTTCTTGGTTTCACAGTCGTTCAAGCGAATGATGACGTCATGAGAAACGTCCACTAACCGACGAGTCAGATAACCAGCGTCTGCAGTTTTCAGAGCTGAGTCTGTCAAACCTTTACGTGATCCACGAGCTGATGTCACGTACTCGAAAATTGACAATCCTTGTCGGAAGTTTGACTTGGTAGGCATTTCCACGATGTTACCCAATGGATCCACCACGAGTCCCCGCATAGCTGCCAGCTGTTTGACCTGATCTTTGGAAGCACGAGTACCTCCAGAGTTAATCATGATTTTTACAGCGTTATCTTCAGCGTATGAGTTCCAAGTTCGCTCGGCCACTTCATCAGTGGTTTTCATCCAGATTTCGAATGATAATTTGCGGCGTTCGTCACTGGTGATCAAACCTTGCAAATAGTCATCTTGGACTTTTTCGACTTTTTTGTTGGCGAGCTCGATAATCTCATCTTTTTCTGGGATCATTTGACAGTCACTGACTGACACTGACAAACCAGAGGTAGTAGCAGCACTGAAACCAAGATTTTTGATGTCATCGATCAATTTAGCCACTCGGTCATGATGTTGTGTCTCGATCGCGATGGTGACCAATTCTTTGATTTTCTTGGCAGCCACTGGTTGGTTAATAAACTGCAGTGCTTCTGGCAGAATTTCGTTAAATTGGATCCGGCCCACAGTGGTTTCTAAGATTTGAGTCTTAC
>CAYQZC010000008.1:0-14569 GCA_964421945.1 uncultured Pseudomonadales bacterium | reverse complement strand
TGGGTCCGCACCATCCCAGATGAAGCCTTTGACTCACAATGGTCGACATTTCCACCTGATGCTCATGAACCCGCTTTTTCCACTAGTTACTTGGCTGCTCAAATTACCAAAAAACGCCAGCCGATCAAGCTTACTTTGTTAGACTCGACTGTGGTGGGTGGAATTGGAAACATTTATGTGTGCGATGCGCTCAATGTAGCTCAAATTCATCCAGTACGACCTTCAAATAGCTTGTCCCGGATAGAACTAGAAAAACTTGTGTCTGCTATCCATCAAGTGATTGGTGAAGGTATCGAAAGAGGTGGTACGACATTTGATGGAAAATATGTTGATGTGGCAGGTTTTGCGGGTGGCTATCAAAATATTGCTAGAGTGTATGGACGTGAGGGTGAGCAGTGTTTCCAGTGTGGTGGCACGATAGTGAAAACAAGACTCAATGGCCGAGGTACCTATTTTTGTCAAAACTGCCAGCAATAGATAGTTAGATCAATAGATCAAGAGGCATCGATCTGCACTACGTGTAGTTGCCGAGTTTTGAGATCATACATCCTGATCAAATGATTATTAGTGTCAGCGATGTAGAGATGATTTCCACGCAATTTAAGATCATTTGGTTCATACAATGGCAAAACAGCGCACGATTCATCACCAATCTGGCATGTCTGATGGTCGATAGCTTTGATCAATGTCGAGACTCTTTCTTGGCGCAAATCCACCTGTCGGATGGCGTGGTTGTAGGTGTCGGCCACAAAAAGCTCGGTATCGGTAGCTGTAATACCCAAGGGATGTTGAAACAAGGCAGAATCCCAGGGACCATTTTGGTGCCCAAAAATAAACAAACCTTGCCCAATCAAGGTGTGGACTTGGCCTTCGATTGGTTGTACTGCCCGCAAACTCGAAGTTTCGCTGTCAGCAACGAAAAGATGGGTCCCGTTATATGCGAGTCCACTTGGTTGGGCAAACTGCGCTTTTGATAACGGACCATCAACCAGGTTTTCGGCCCCACTTCCTGCCCAAGGCTCGATGTGATTGGTGCCAAAATCGAGGCGCCAAATCTGATGAGTGCCAGCCATAGCGATCCACAGGGCATGATCAAAGTACACGACATCCCAAGGTGAGCTCAAAGCGACTTGGGTGGCATTGCCCCCATGGGCGCCCCAACCAGCTTTGGTGCCTGTCCCAGCAATAGTAGTCACTGTTGGGGTTTGGCCACCTTTGGAGGCGACTGACTCCCCTACCCACGCTTGGCGGATGGCATGGTTGCCGGTATCTGCGATGTATAAATAACCATTAGAAAAAGTCAATCCTTGGGGTTGGTTAAACTGGGAAGTACGAGTGGTACCATCACGAAGGCCGGGTTCACTTTGGCCGATAGTAGCAGTAATTTTTAAGGTGGTGGGTGAAGTCAGTTCAGTTTCAAGAATTCGATGGTGATTACTATCACTTATGAAAAGCCGCTCTCCACGGGCATCAAAGCAGATTTTGCCAGGGAAATTGAGCGTCGATTGTTTGTTTGAGGCTTTCTGTGTCAGGGCTAAAGGTTGGTTGGCTAGCGTTTTAGTGCGGCGCGCATCAAGGAGCAACTGTTTGACAATATGTCTGATTTCATCAAGATGACCTTCTCCAGATCCATGCCAACGAATATAACCTTCAGAATCGATGACCACTAAGGTCGGCCAGGCTCTGACGGCATAGTGTTCCCAGATTTGATGTTCACTATCGATGACCACTGGGTGGTTGATTTGGTATCGATCGATGGCTGATTGGACATGTTCAGGCTGATTTTCGTTGTCAAATTTGGCACTATGTACTCCGATAACGACTACCGGTTTTTGGGAAAATTCTGTTTCAAGCTGTGCCAGATCTGGTAACGTGTGGATACAGTTAATACAGCAATAGGTCCAAAAATCGAGAACTACCACATGGCCTCTCAAATTTTCCAGCGCAATGGGTCCAGCAGTGTTGAGCCACTGCATATGTGATGGAAATGATGGAGCTTTGATTTTGTACATACCTTGATCAGACAGGCAGGTTATTTTTTCTTTCTCCCCAGGACTTTCCAGGTGGCTTTGATAATATCAGCGCTGGTCAGATGGTACTTTTGGGCTAAATCAGATGGAGAGCCAGACTCTGCGAAGGTATCTTGTATCGCCACAAACTCGATAGGAATGGGAATATTTTGAGAACAGAATGTTGCGATGATACTCCCCACACCACCTTGTTGCTGATGTTCTTCCGCGACCACAAAAGCACGAGTATTTTGAGCTGCTTTCAAAATAGTTTTCTTATCAAGAGGTTTGGGTGTATGGAGGTTGATTACCTGGACAGAAATGGCGTCTTTTTCTAAAACAGCAGCCGCCTGTAAAGCCCGTTCTACCATCATACCCACCGCAAAAATCGTCACGTCATGACCTGGCTTTAGGATTTGAGCTTTCCCAAGCATAAACGGATCTGCTTGGCTGGTGACGTCACTTCCTTTATCTCGTGTTAACCTCAAATATGCTGGTCCAGGTGTCGCTGCCAGTGCGATGGTGGCCTGATGGGCTTGATAGGCATCAGCGGGGATGACTACAGTCACGTTGGGTAAAGGTAAGACCAGTGAAAGATCTTCAAGTGCCTGATGTGTGGCTCCATCGGGTCCGACACTCAGTCCCGTATGTCCACCGATTAATTTTACTGGCAGATTGGAATAACACGCCGAAACACGAAACTGATCCCATGATCGACCCGGACTAAAAACAGCATAACTAGCAGCAAAAGGGATTTTTCCGCCAAGTGCCAAACCAGCCGCCACGCCAACCAGGTTTTGTTCTGCTACACCAACCTGGATAAATCGTTCGGGATATTTTTTTTCAAAATCTGTTAATCGCAGTGACTCCGTCAAATCGGCACAGAGTGCAATCAATTCTGGATGTTTCTCAGCCGCCGCCACGATCCCAGATCCAAATCCATCACGAGTCGAGCCTTCAAGGTTTGTTATTCTGACCATCGTTGTCCTTGTACGGTGCGTAATTCTGATAAAGCTTGAGCAGCTTGTTCTTGATTGGGGGGCAAACCATGCCAATGATAATCTGATTCCATAAAGCTCACCCCTTTGCCTGGGATGGTATTGCAGATGATGACACTGGGTTTGGCGCTGACAGATTTGGCTAAATTACAGGCATCAATGATACTTTGGAAATTATGGCCATCGATATTTTGGACGTGCCAGCCAAAACTTAGGAGTTTTTCTTGTAATGGTTCTAGAGGCATTACTGTTTCGGTACTGCCTTCGATCTGGATAGTATTGCGGTCAATCAAAACAGTCATGTTATCGAGACGATATTTGTAAGCTAGCAAAAAAGCTTCCCAAGTCTGTCCTTCTTGAAACTCTGCATCACTCATAAAACAGTAAACTTGGTTGGTTTTTTTGTCAATTTTTAGAGACAAAGCTAGACCACAAGCTTGCGAGATACCTTGTCCAAGGGGACCTGAAGTATTCTCGACACCTGGTGCACTTTTAAGGTGTGGGTGTCCTTGCAGGCGTGAATCAATCTGGCGCAGTGTCTGGAGCTCCGATTTGGGAAAGTAGCCGGCCTCGGCTAAAGTAGCGTACCAGACCGGACAAATGTGACCGTTTGATAGCAGTACCAAGTCGCGTCCACTCCACCAGGGTTTAGTGGGATTATGTTTGAGAATTACGAAATAAAGAGCGGTAAACACGTCTGTCATGCCGAGTGCTCCGGCACTGTGACCACTTTTGGCTTTGAGCAGCATTTTGACGATCGATTGTCTGATAGTCACCGCATGATCTGCTAGCACAGACTCTGACCATGTCGATGGGTGGTGGGTTGAAGAATGTTTCACCATAGCTGTGTTCTATCAGTTATACTCTAGCTATTACTCGAGAAGCAATAGAAAGTTATTGTGAAGATAGAACCAGGAATACTTTTGATCGATAAACCACCAGGTTGGACCAGCCACGATGTGGTAGCCAAAGTGCGACGGATTTCAGGTATCAAAAAAGTGGGTCATGCTGGGACGTTGGATCCTTTGGCGACGGGTTTGCTGATAGTTTTGGTTGGTCGAGAGGCCACTAAACGTCAAGCAGAATTTATGAAGCAGACGAAAAAATACTTGTGCACCATTACTTTCGGACAAGAGACAGATACCTATGATCGCGAGGGACAGATCACCAGCCAATGTGATTGGGAGAAGGTTTCCCAAGTCACCCAAGAGCAATTAAAATCGACCCTAGAAATGTTTGAAGGTGAAATCATCCAACAAGTACCAGCATATTCAGCCATCAAATCTCATGGCAAAAAACTCTATGAACTAGCCCGAGAAGGGAGTATTTCTGTCGAAGATTTACCATCCCGACCGGTCACCATTTTTGAGTGTACCCTGCGAGGATTTGATAAAGTCGATGCTGCACAAACGCTTAGCGCAGAAATCGAAGTTTTTTGTAGTTCAGGTACCTATATCAGATCACTTGTTTCAGACATTGGCAAGCAACTTGGTGTTGGTGCGCATGTCAAAGAGTTACGACGTACGATGATTGGTGATTTTTCAGTGGAACAAGCTCAAACAATACCTATTTCCTGAGTTCATACTTGTTATTCTAGATCAGATATAGCACACTGGTTTGAGTAGATGACTCTAGTGAGTTTTTGTTTTCGTAGCTATGCCTGGAGGTTATGATTCAGTTCTGATGATTGGTTGGGAATATCCGCCACACAATAGTGGAGGGTTAGGTGTAGCTTGCGACGGTTTAACTCAAGCACTATCTCAACAAAACACACAAATTTACTTTACGCTCCCCTACCGACATCCTTTTACGGTCGGTCATATGCAGATCATCGAATGTCTTGATCCAAGTTGGATGCTGCAAAACCCTGGCCAACCGCCTTTCTCATCATATGTGACCCAACAATTTGATCCGACTCGAAAAATCCAAATCGACGCCGATGAATTACACGCTTTACCCCAATCAGAACTTGAACAACGGGTCGAGACCTATGCTTCTCTAGTCAGTAGCGAAACCAAAGCCGTCCAACAATCGGTCAAGGCGATTCACGCTCATGATTGGATGTCATTTCCAGCGGCAGCTGAGATCAAGAAGAAAACTGGATTGCCGGTGATCGCCCATATTCATTCTACTGAGTATGACCGCATTCCCCAGGGTTATGGGAGCTCATATATCATGCAGACCGAGGCCAAAGGTCTGACCATGGCAGATAAAGTGATCGCAGTTAGTTTTTACACTAAGCGGTTGTTGGTAGAAAAATATGGTATCGATCCAGACAAAATTGAGGTAGTCCACAATGGTATATCGCCACTTTCCCAATCTTCAAACGCACTTTCTACCCGTGAAATAGCACCAGGACAACCAGTGATCGTGTTTATGGGAAGGTTGACCCAACAAAAAGGTGGAGAGTATTTTATTTCATTAGCTAAAAGTGTTTTGAAAAAACGACCTGATGCCCTCTTTATCGTGGCTGGGCATGGTGATTTGTATCATGAGCTTTTATTTAGGACTGCCTACGACCAGCTTTCAGCTTCAGTTTTATTTTCAGGTTTTTTGAGAGACCAACAACGTGAGCGAGTGCTAGAGCGGGCAGATGTTTTCGTAATGCCTTCACTATCTGAGCCATTTGGTTTGGTGGCACTTGAAGCAGCACAGCGACGAACGCCAGTGATCATTTCAAAGCAAGCTGGAGTCAGTGAAGTTTTGCCGAGTGCCTTAGCCATTGATTTTTGGGATATTGGCAAAATGACCACCACCATAGTCGAACTTATCGAAAATAAAACCACTTCGCAACAGATGGTAAACAATCAATTGAAGGATGTTTCCCAAGTCACTTGGGATAGAGCTGCTCAGAAAGTGAAAGCGATTTATCGCCATGCCTTTCTAGGCAAATGACAACATATGTCTCAGGTTTGTTGGTATTTTCAGCTGCACCAGCCATATCGGTTGCGAGAACTAAATGTCCTAGATGTCGGTGGTAGTGCTGATCCAGCTCTTTCTTACTTTGCCACTGAAGATCAAGATGATAATCGAGCCATTTTTCAAAAAGTGGCTCAGAAATCATATCTGCCCATGCTTCAAGTATTACTTGATTCATTGGAACAGGTCCCCAGTTTTAAGTTTGCGCTTTCGTGTTCAGGTGTTTTTCTTGAGCAAGCTCAAAAATACGAGCCAAAAGTGTGGAAGTTACTGCAAAAACTAGCGGAGTCTGATCGGGTCGAATGGCTAGCAGAAACCTACTATCATTCCTTGGCCAGTTTGTATTCACCGGAAGAATTCAAACATCAAGTGGAGCGTCATCGGCAACTTTTAAAAAAATCATTTGGGGTGCAACCAAAAGTGTTTCGAAATACAGAATTGGTGTATTCCAATCAGGTAGCCGCTCAAGTCAGCCAACTTGGTTTTGTGGGAATGTTGACTGAAGGAGTGGATCGATATCTGCATGGACGACCGAGAACACAGGTATACACCGATGTGCAAGGTCAGCTCAAATTACTACTCAAACACGCCCAACTATCTGACGACATTGCGTTTCGTTTTTCTGATCGAAATTGGGTATCGTTTCCATTACACGCCGATACCTATTTAGATTGGCTGGAAGTCTATGGTGAATCAGAAATTCTCAATTTATTTATGGATTTTGAAACCTTTGGTGAGCATCAGTGGGAAAGTACCGGAATTTTTGAGTTTTTTGCTGATTTATTGAGGCGATTTTCAACCAAGCCATGGAATACTTTTGTGACACCTAGTCAAGTTTTTGAGGCACAGACCGATGAAGAACTGCCGATGTATGATGTGCCATTACCCATTTCATGGGCAGATATTGACCGAGACTTAACAGCCTGGACTGATAATGCCTTTCAAAGAGATTGTTTGAGGATCATTTATGATCTAGAAGCTGAAATTTTGAAGTGTGAAGACCAAATATTACAAGATGATTGGCGCAAACTACAGACCAGTGACCACTTTTACTACATGTGTACCAAGTGGTCGGCTGATGGCGACGTACACGCTTACTTTAGTCCATATGATAGTCCCTATGAAGCTTATCGAAGGTTCTCAATTGTCTTGGCAGACTTAAAACATCGTTTGTCACTTACTCAGCAAGGTATCCTAGCTGACAAGACACCCCAAACCTTGCTACACTGAAACTTATATGTCTAGAGCACTTGTCCTTGGGAATGGTCAATTCCTCATTACGCTCGATCAATTCGGTTTTGTTCGTGATATGTACTATCCATATGTCGGTTTGGAAAACCATGTCATGGGTGAGCGGCACCGGATCGGTGTTTGGATGAATGGAAAATTTTCATGGTTAGATGACGGAAGCTGGCAAATTTCTTTGGGCTATAAACCAGAGACGATGGTGGGTTATCTGGTTTGTAAAAATGCTGATTTGAGATTAAGTTTGGTAATGGAAGATATAGTTTATAACGAGCAAACGATTTTTATTCGTCAGATCGACATCTACAACCACAGTAATGATTGCCAAGATGTGAGAATCTTTTTTCACCAACCGTTTTTTATTTCAGAAGGAAAGAAACGAAATACCGCATTTTTTGATCCCACACATACCGCGGTAGTCCACTATAAAGGTCGAAGAGTATTTATAGTAAATGGTCGCACCGCCGATGGAAATACCATGGATGACTACTCCATCGGGGCCTATCAGTATGAAGGTAAAGAGGGCACCTTTCGTGATGCTGAAGATGGGGTTTTGAGTAAGAATGCTGTTGAACATGGATCGGTTGACTCAGTAGTTCGTTTTTCGGTGAAGTGTCAGGGAAAAGAAAAAACCACCATGTACTACTGGATTTGTGCTGGTGAATCGCTTGATGATGCCTACGCGTTAAATGAAACTGTGATGAGTAAATCTCCAGCCGGGATGCTCCACTCCACCGAACAATATTGGACTGCTTGGTTAAATAAGCAAGAGCTTCACACTGAAGCAAACTTGACTCCGGTACAAAAGAAATTGTTTGATACATCACTTTTTATACTGAGAGCCCATGTCGATAATCGAGGCAGTATCATCGCGTCGGCAGATAGTGAAATGATCGAGTACGGCAAGGATGATTATGCTTATATGTGGCCGAGAGACGCTGCATTTATTGTTTCTACTTTAGATAAAGCTGGGTATCATGAGGCCACCAAACAATTTTTCTTGTTTTGTAAAGATGTGTTACATCCTGATGGATATCTCCATCATCGATATCGCTCTGATCAAAGTTTAGGTTCTACCTGGCACTCTACTGTTTCGCAACGGGAGTGGCTCAAAGATAAGATTTTGCAGCTCCCGATCCAGGAAGATGAAAGTGCTAGTGTTTTGTTTTCACTTTGGAAGCACTACGAAGAAACAAAAGATTTGGAATTTATCGAAAGTTTATACAAAGCATTCATTGAAAAAATTGCACGATTCTTGATAGTTTTTAGGCATAAGGAAACTGGATTGCCACTTCCTTCTTATGATCTTTGGGAAGAAAAAAATGGAATATCTACTTACACCTGTGCTTCAGTTTATGGTGGCTTGATGGCAGCTGCCAAGTTTGCCGAACTGCTAGGTAAGCGCAACCACATGCGAGAGTACAAAGCTGCAGCCAAGGAAATCAAAGAAGCCGCCTGCACCCATCTTTTTAGTCAAAGACAAAATGCTTTTGTCCGGTATGTGAGTCTCGAAAATAACGTAGTGACACCACACGAGATCATTGACTCGAGTTCACTTTTTGGATTATGGTATTTTGGCATGCTGGATCAGGAAGATGATCTTTTTAAACGCACTCAGGCCGAAGTAGCCAAAAGACTGCAAAATACCACTGCGGTTGGTGGTTATATCAGATATGAAGCCGATGAGTACTTTAAGTCGACTGATCGATCAAATCCATGGATTATTACCACCTTGTGGGAGGCCATGCGTCTCTTACATAAATCGACAGTGACACTTGAAGATCTCGATGTGGTGAAAAAGACCTTAGGATGGGTGACTGAGCACATGTATCCATCAGGTGTGTTGGCTGAACAACTTGATCCACATACAGGACAGTCATTATCGGCGACACCATTAGTCTGGAGTCATGCTGTCTATGTCGAAACAGTTCTTGAATATTTAGATGCTGCCCATAAACTAGGTACGTGTGAAAAATGTGGGCCACCGGTGGTGCCTCACGAATTATAGAGAGGTGATATGGTGGAATACTTTTTAGCAGTTGATGGTGGTGGAACTAAAACACACGTATTGTGTGCTGATCCGTCAGGTACTGTCCTTGGTGAAGGGATGTCCGGCCCTACTAGTTTAGCCGCTACCAGTGTTGGGGCTGCTAGTTTTAATTTACTTGAAGCTGTCAGGCAAGCCACTCAAACTTTGCCAGAGCCTAAGCAATGCAAGGCCTTAGTCATGGGTTTGGCAGGTCTTGATACTGATGCCGAGGCACTTCAAGCCAACACCGTATTCAAACAAAGCTTGGCACACCTCAACATCCAAAATTGGTCACTCGTTAACGATAGTTTAATCGCATTGGAAAGTGGGACAAGTAACCCCGACGCTGTGGTTTTGATCTCTGGTACGGGGTCAAATTGTTTTGGGAGGAATAGCCAGGGTCAGACCGCCAAAGCTGGCGGAATGGACTATTTATTGACTGATCAGGGTTCTGGCTACGCGATCGGCAGGGCAGTTTTGAGAGAATCAGTCAAAAGTTTCGATGGTAGAGGCCGAAAAACTGAGCTAGAACAATATGTTTGTGAACACTTCCACATTGCCAGTATTGCAGAGCTCAAAAACAAGGTATCCAATCCCGCACTTACCAAGACAGAAGTTGCAGAACTAGCACAGCAATGTTTGAGGGCACTCGATCAAGGTGATGCCGTGGCGGCGGCAATATTTGACCATGTAGTTTCTGATTTGAGTACCATGATCAATGCGGTTTTGAAGCGATTATCATTACTCGATAAACCAGTGGATGTGGTTTTGGCTGGAAGTATCACTAAGATCAGCGTAGTGAAGGAAAAACTGGTGAGCGCTTGTTTGATCCTCAATCCTCAAATCAAAATGGTTTTTCCCACCAAAGCTCCAGTGCACGGTGCTCTTGATCTGGTCTTGAGACAGCGTTCTTGAGGCAGATGATATACTATCGACATGTCACCACAAGAAGCACGCCTTGCATTTGCGATCACGATTTGGGCCCGTACCAACAGTAAAGGTCCCCGCAGCATCGAGGATAAATCAGAAGGCGATTCTTATCGTTACTCTGAGTCCAGCTTGCTCAGTAGTAAAATGCTTCATTTTAAGTTTGATTCTCATCTGGTGCACGGTGAAATTGGTTCCAGCACTTTTTATATTAGTTTTGATTCTTACACTTCTTATCTGAGGATCTCACCCCAAGGATCCACAAGCTACTCTTTAGAAGATCTCCTAAATGGACAGCGATACTCAGCAGATGTTTCAAGTTCTGAAGTCAAACTCACTGACCAAAGAACTAAGAAGGTCTACGAATACAGCCTTTACTAAGCTTGTTTTGACCCGATCTCTCAATTAGTTCTGAGCAAAGAACCCATCTACATTGTAACTACTTAGGCCAAAGAGGCTGCCATCAAAACCAAGTTGAGTGGCATACGTCCCACTGGTAGTGCTTCCTAAGCTGGTGGGAGTGAAGACGAAAATGTCTTCATTGGCACCACTTATTCCAGTGACGGCAAATGCTCCAACTGTAGAAAGGTTGATCCTACCTGTCGAGTCAATGTAAAACGCATTGACATCTTCGTTGGCATTCGTCGACAATCCGACATCTGAACCATCAAAGTAGATACTCCAGGTACCAGCAGTGCTGGTACCGAGTGAGGTAGGTGTGAGGGCAATAATATCCTCATCTTCCCCAATTGGCAGTCCCATGACGGTATATCTACCAGTTGTCGAGACTAACACTCGATTATCAGGTAAAACTGCGATGCCATCGACATTGTGCTCGGTAGTGTAAAGGCCGACGTTTGAGCCATCAAAATACCTGACAAAGGTACCGGCGGTTGTTGTACCTAAAGTAGTAGGAACAAATTCTGTGACATCTTCTGGATAAACAGATCCGATGCCTGCCAAACCAATCTCGGTACTGGTGGAAAAGAGAATGTGGCCATTTGGTAACACGGTAAAGGCATCGAGATTTGTACCAGCTAGACCTACATCTGAGCCATCAAAGTGCATTTGATACTGACCAGTTGTGGTGTTCAGCTGCACGATGTCTTCGTCTGCATAGCTTGTCCCACCTAGGGTCGCTGCTGTGTTGAGTGACAGATAAGCGATGTTAGTGCTGGGACTTGGACTCGGTGATGGACTTGGAGTCGGTGTCGGAGTAGGTGTGGGCGTCGGACTAGGAGTGGGCACCGGTGTCGGAGTAGGTGTGGGCGTCGGACTAGGAGTGGGCACCGGTGTAGGTGTAGGTGTTGGCGTCGGTACCACAGTAGGAGTCGGGGTTGGGCTAGGTGTAGGTACCGGTGTCGGAGTGGGTGAGGGACTCGGTTCTACAGTTGGACTAGGAGAAGGTGAGGGAGTAGGAATCGGTGATGGGCTTGGACTTGGTGTGGGACTTGGAGTCGGCACTGGTGAAGGAGTTGGTGATGGTGATGGTCCACCAACACTGGCAAACTCGTAGACCCCACTGTCTGGAGCAGCACCACTGAATGGTAAGTTCACAGCAGTTTGATCTGCCCATGTGATCGATCGATCAACTGTCAAGGTGTGGGCAATTCGATCAATGGCTGTGATCGTTACTTGTTCACTTCCCACCATGACACTATCTCCAGCCGTCAGACCAAGACCATCATGGAAATAACGATCATTAGCTACGGTGATTGTCGTGCCACTGCCAGTTCCTACGGTGGTAGTCAGAGCTACGCCGGTATCTATAGCCGCAGAACCAGAACTTAGATGCAGATCAAACAATGAGTTGGTAGCATCGTATTGGACAAATTGGGGATGTCCTTCATGATTGGCATAAAAAAGTGGATTTAAAGTGTTCAACGTCGCAATATTTGCGGTATTTGGTGATGAACCAACAATAATGAAAGGACAATCACCTGATGTTGGATAACAAGCTGCTGGTCTCAGATTCTGGATCAGATTTCCAGCGATAGTAAAGTTACCATAGGGTGCAGTATTCCCAGGACCTGTGATCTCAAGTGATAACTGGAAAGGGTTGTTTCCAGCGCCTGGCAAGTTACCCCACAGAATGTTATTCTTGATGCTGTCACTGTTCAATTGAAAACTTGATCCGAAGTTGGTGGCGCTAATACCAGTGCCCAGCCACTCAAATCTATCTAAACCATTGTTAACGATGGTGTTGTTGTACACCAGATTACCTTGATGATGGGTAGCATAAGGATCAATGGTGTTTAAGAACATTCCTAAGTGGTCACCATTACGCATGACATTACGACGGATGATGTTTTCTGATCCAACTACTGCCATAGAATATCCACCGTGACCGTATTGGGATTGACCGAAACGAACGAACTGGTTGTTTTCAATCACATTGCCAACAGCTGGCCAATCAGTTCCTACAGGTTCATCTCCAGGGTTGGTCATCCATGACACCTCAATCCCCTTTTGCCATTCATTATCAAAAGTATTGTTGCGTACTAAATTATTGGAAGAGTTGATCATCAAACAACTGTTTGCACAGTATCTGAAAGTGTTTCCTTCGATCAAGTTGTTTGAACCATTGCCAGAGGCATCACCAACGATGCGAATGTTGTTACCTTCATTATCGCCTTCTTGGTAACGACCCCAATACTCTAAAGTAGAGTTCAGCACTTGATTGTGGTGACTGTATCTAAAGTACAGACCTTGGAAACTACGGCGCAGCGTAGTGGGATAGGTAGGATTTGCAAAAACCATGTTTCTAAAGGTGATATTGTTACTGTTTTCGACACGCACCCAAGAGTCAACAGGTTCTTCGACACGAAGCCCATCAAAAACTAAGTAACTTCGATTTAAGATGTCGATATTTCGATAAATCGTATTGTTACCATCGATGATAGGTAATTCACCCGGATAAGCCTGGTAAACGATTGGTTGTGCAGCAGTGCCAGATTGTGCAGGAGTGACTTGCTCAGCATATGTGCCACCTCTGATAATGGTAGTATCACCAGCTTGCATGACTGTAGCAGCATGTTGGATGGTACGCCATGGTGCTAGTTCGGTACCTTGATTGGAGTCACTACCAGAAGGTGCTACATAGAAGGTACTGGCAAAAACCTGTGCATTTATCACTGAAGGTAATGCAAGGAAGATAGCGATAGCCAGGCAGGAAACTAGTATGTGTTTGAGTAGGTTTGGTGTTTGCACGTTGTCATCATAACAGTAGTGAAAAAACATACACAATATCCACAAACTATATCAAAATGGACCAAAAAAAAGGACGGCTAACCGTCCTTTTGAACTAATTTGATTGATGATTAGGCCGGATCGAACACACAATCGATCCGTTGCCTGGCTGCTGATTGTTGATCTTTCGGCAACGATTCGATGTAGGCCTTGATCATGTAAGGTCGAGAGGCATTTCCTAGAGGGGCAGATCGGATTTTCTCCTCAATCTCCTCTGGTGGACAGTGTCGTTCATTCAGTGCATTTATGACGACCTTGGCAATAACTTCCCGGATGGGAGTCGCTGCTTTTTGTTTCGGTTCCAACCTCATTCCTTTCGGCTCATATTAGTCAGTGGATGATTGTATCATGCTACTTGAGTAATACCTAGAGTAGGCATATACTAATTATCTACCATGCAGCACTATTGGTTTACTCACAAGCAATCACTTCGTTACCCAACACAAAATCAGGGGCGTTTTTTCCGTAGTTAATGTAGAGCAAAATCTAAACATGCGAGCCCCTGAAAAAGGGGTTTTTTAGTATGTTTGGAGAAAATGAAATATAAATTTTAAGGATAATATGAAAATTGAAGATATAGAAAGAGGTTTGGGTATTGCTGCAGGAATCGCGGCAATTATTTCAGCGGCTATCATGTGCCAGCAGTTAGTCACCACAATTACAGCCTCGGAAGCGAACCCTATCCCTTGTGTACAGACCAGTTCAAACCTGTTCTTATTCACCTTTGATAATTCCGGAATAGCATAAATCCGGAGTAAAAAAATGCCCCTCTTATTTTTAAGAGGGGCTTATTCGTTTAATTAGTATGAATGATCGTAGACCAGCGGAATTTCCGAGGGTACTATCATCACCCAATACCTTTTTCCTTTGTAGACCAACTTCACAAAGTGGACATACCCATTTGGAGGATCGACGAACTCTTCCGGATTTGCCACTGTAAGTGTCATTTCATCATCGAGTTCGTGGATCAGCACTGGAAGCTGATCAAACCAAGACTGTCCAAAACGAGGATACTCCCACAGCTCAAACATCGCCTCTTGGATTTTGGCACCTGTGAAGTGAGCATGGAGACGCTCCCCTGTTTCAAGAGTGGAAAGTGCTATCACCACCATCATCCTGATGGTGTCAAGATTCTTGTCAGGTATGCCAAAATGGCAATCCACGATTTTGAGTTGAAAAGTGAACGCGGTCTC
>CAYQZC010000007.1:0-14578 GCA_964421945.1 uncultured Pseudomonadales bacterium | reverse complement strand
GACCAGTGGTAGCACAAACTACAGCATGTTCTGGATCTCGCCCGGTAGCAAAGGCATTCATGGCTGTATCCTCGATCACATACAGCTTCGGCATCGGCATACGCTGACCTAAGCAGATATTTTCGGTGACAGTATAAAAATCAAAGTAAGTATCACGTTTAGCTTCGTGCGCACCCGAGAGCGTCAAAATGATTTTGTCACTCCACCAATAGGAAGCAAATGACATCAGACCTGAGACGATAAATGCTACTCCAACCAAATCCAAACCATACCCCAGTCCAACTGCCATGACATAAGTAGCACCGGTAATAAAGCTCATGAACAAGCCAATTATCAGCCAGGACTGCTGTTTATTGTGGGACACTAAATCATAGTGTGTCATAACGACAATCTACGTTTCAAACTATAAATTGACTTTGTGATCGCTCATTTCAGTCTCGCTAACTGAAAGATGTGCCCCACTCATGGGGGTCTCGAGGCCTTTTTCAGGTTTGAAACCAAACATACCGGCAATCACATTAGATGGGAACGTCATCAGCTTTTCATTAAATCGAGCTGATAGATCGATCACACTTCGGCGAGCATAGGATAACTTATCAGCCGTGTCGGTAAGCTCGTTCATAAAACGGGTAACTGTTTGATCGCCTTTCAGCTCGGGATTGTCTTCGACGGCAATACTTAGCTTTGGCACCACAGCTTGGATTTTTGCAATCGCTGCATCAATATCTTTGGGTGAGCCTGAAGATTGGGCTTTGGTAGCGGAAGTCCGTGCATCAGTCAGCATTTCGAAAATACCTTTTTCATGCTTGAGGTAGCCTTTGACTGCAGATTCTAAATTGGGAAGCAATGACGCTTGGCGTTTTAACTGGTTACCAATTTCCTGCACGCTGGCGGTGATTTGAGTGCGAAGACGCTGGAGTGTGTTAAAAACTCCCACCACATACAGTGCGATCAATCCAAGTACTAAAACAATAATCAATATGGGCATATAATCTCCTTTTGTACCTTGAGGTAACTACGATGAGTATAGCATAAACCGAGCAATTTCATCTTTACCTTCTCGTTCTTCCGGTGGAATCCAACGCAAGCCTAAAGCTTTGTAAAAATCTTTCTCGTCGGAAAAAGTCAAAAGCTTCTGCTCACCCTCATCTGTAGTGATTTTAATGCCATGCTCAGACAAAGACTTGGCTTGCTTTAGTGCAAACTCACGAAGTTTGATGTTGTGTTCTTTAGAACCAGTAAAGTGCTGTAAAAACGCCCCCCATTCTTCTGGAGTCGAAACCTTGATATCTACCTGATGTCCATCTTGCAAGAGGACCCGCATCAGTTGATCTCCAGCTACTAGTACTTGCTTGACAGCCTTCATTTCACTTACAAATTTTTTGACTTTTTCAGGATCCGACACCGCAATTCCCAGATCAATATCACCTACTGTAACCAACCGACGCCGGAGACTACCAAGCGCTTCTGCCCTGGTCACTTCGGGACAGGTCTTGAGTTCGGCAATCAGAGCGTTAGCCACCGGCAGCACTTCCTCGATCGGCAAGCGAGTTTTGATGATTTTTGTTTTCAAGGCTACCAATAAATCAGCTTCACTTTTTTCACCAAAACCCTCGATTTCACGGATCTTTCCGGCTTGAGCTGCAGCTAGCACTTTCGGGATCGCTGTTTCCGCATCATCAAGCTGGAGTAGTGTAGCCAGCTTGTACCCTTTTTTGACACCAAGCCCGGGCACTTTATCGAGGACATAGGTCCCGATCGGAATGTCAGATACATACTCCTGAAAAGCTTTGATATTACCGGTGGTGTAAAGCTCAGTTAGCTTGGCCTGGAGAGTTTCGCCAATGCCTGGCAATTCCGAAAACTTTTCGTCACTCAGAAATAACTCATACCAAGGTTTGTGAAGTTGCTCGATCACTGCCGAAGCATTTTGGTATGCCCTGACACGGAATCGATTGGCTGACTTCAAACTCAGCACCCCGGCAATAAAGAGTAAAATCTCGGAAAGCTCTTGATTACTGATTTTTTTGTGAAGTGGCAACTGCATGACAAGATAATAGCATTTCTGTCCTAAAAATCGATTCTAATCTCAACTTGGAAAACTAAAAAGCTTCAGGTATAATCCTGTTGCTTGGCCTCGTGGTGTAGTGGTTAACATGCTTCCCTGTCACGGAAGAGATCACGGGTTCGACTCCCGTCGAGGTCGCTTTCAGTTTTTCTGAATATCTTAATAAAACTTCTGATCAAACAGGAGTTATTTGTAATTTTTGGCTAGACAAAGACACTACTTTGCCTGGATAATGAAGTGTGTTAAGCCCTGTCCGTCATCTTTTTCGAGCCCATCCCTTTCCAAACTACGGTATCTCCAATATCAAGTGGTATTACTTAGTTTCAGTTTTCTCGGCTGGCTGGTTTATCATCGGGAACTGGCTGTTTTTTGCCCTGCGCTACGTGACGGCCTATGAAATGACGGTGATCGAAGCAATTTCTTTTGGGATCGGGCTAGCATTCGAAATTCCCTCAGGAGCTTTTGCTGATCTAGTAGGTAAAAAACGCACCGTCCAACTCGGACTCAGTATGGAGGCTTTAGGCCTCATGCTGTTCGTGTCAGCTGATATTTCAAAGTGGTTTTTATTGATCGGAAACATAATTATCGTGGGTGGATTTGCATTTATCTCTGGTTCACTTGAGGCACTGGCCTACGATTCTCTGGTAGAACATAAAAAAGAGAAGCACTACGATGAAGTCACCTCCAAAACCCACGCTCTCTATCCTTTTGTATTCGTGTTCACTTCCCTGAGTGGTGGTCTACTCTGGAAATATCACGAAGCACTACCTTTCTTGGCCACCATTTTGTGTGTGATGATGGCGGTTTTCTGCAGCTTCAAATTGACCGAACCCAAAGTAGACACTGATCATTTCACTTGGCTCGGTTTTATAAAACATAACCAGATCGGGTTTCGACAGTTGCTTCATACCGATATCAGGCGCTACTTGCCAGTTGTTTTGACCGTGTTGGCCACTCATTACATGTGGAGCACTGGAGTAATCAGGATCTTTATGGCAAGCTCATTTGGCTATAACGGTGAAACCCTCAGTTATCTGGTGAGTGTTATTTTTGCAATTACTGCGGTGATGGTGTTTTTCTTCGACAAAATCAGAGCTTGGCTGGGAGACGAACTGGGAATTGTCGGCCTCGGTATGGTGAGTGCTCTAGCGTGGTTTTTGGCAAGTGTCAGTGGAAATTGGCTCTATGGGGCGATTATTTTTCTGTTGTTCAGCACAGCTGGTAACCTCCAGCAACCTTGGACCTCGAGTCTGATCAATAGTGTCGTGCCTTCAAAATATCGGGCTACTACACTCTCTACCATGCAATTTTTAGTCCAAATCCCTTATGTTTTTATAGTGATATTTTTCGGTAAACTCGTCGAGTACCGCCAAGATGATTTATTTTACATTGGGGTTGGAATATTCACAGTTATTGCCTTGAGTATGACGATGATCAGGTTGGCCACCTATCCCGCCCATTTACGTACCCCTCGAGACCATTACCGGGCTAAATCGACGTAAAACAATACAAAATACCCCACCAGTAAAATCAGCCAGCCACCCAACTGGATCACGTCAAATAATCGATCCCAAGACAAGGTAAAGTTTTGACGTGCCATTTCTTCAATTTGGGCCAATGTCTCGAGCTTGGTATGGATTTTGCTGCGCCAATCGTTGATATAAAACTTATTGACTATATGTCGATACAGCTTCGCCGAGTACCAATCACCAATCAGTAATAATGAGCGGTCAATTTTATCGAAATCGAGCATAAACTCGATCTGAGTGTTAATGATAAGTTGAAGTCTGTGTTTGGCATCCAGCCACCGCAGTCCCTTTTGGTTAATCAGCGTCTGGATCGCTTGAAGTCGATCTTCTATCTGGCGGTCAAGCAATCGGTACTTGAGAAGTTGATAATTCGCAATTGTCAGCAAGTCGATGTCATCTTCAGCTTCTGGTAATGGTGCGAAAATGATGGCACCCTCCCAATCGACCACTGTCATGTAGTCCTGACTATAGCTGACTCGAGTGGCAAGTATTTCTTCAGCTTGAGCAGCGCTGATTTTTTCATCAATAGAACGAATAAACCGACTGATGCCATAGGCATGTTTCTTGATAAAGCGCTCAGCCGATAATGGCGCGTCATCGATGACCACTGCCAGATATTCTTCTATCAAATCACCAGGATAGTTCGTTTGGGATAAAAACTCTGCCTTGAGGTGCTCATTAATCTGATTTTTAAGATTAATTTGAGCCGTTTCAAAGCTGTTAGGGAGTCGATATCTAAACTCACCAACAGTCACAGTTTTGCCGATTGTCAGCCAACGCTCAGAAATTGAGACCTTTTGATGCTCATAGGTGTTTTGGTGCACCGTGGCAAACTCCAGATCAAGCTCATAGGTAGCTGGGGCATCCTTAGGCTTGATAGCCTTGACTGGCACCAGATCAGAAACATCGTGTGTCAGAGGGATAAAAATGGTATAGACCACATGCATGGTGTCAGTATATCAGGAAACTTGAAATTTAGGCCAACTTGAGGTATAATACTATAGGTCTATATTGTCAGCTGCTCACAAGGTAGTTGGTAGGTAGATCGCTATTTAAAATCTCGTTCTGCTGGAGGATTAATTAAAATGAAGGAATCCAAACTTCTGCCGGCCTTTTTGTTTGCTGTGAGCGTTTTTCTGTACAACTCAGCAAACTATCTGGTGCTCCCTGCGTCGTTCTTAGTGCTGGGAGTGCTATCCGTATTGGTGCCGCTGACCTGGGTGCATGAGAACCACCTGGGAAGTATTTCTGACCCTGATCGGCTGAAGAATATCAGCCGCTTGTTTATCCTGTGCGGTTTTGCCCTGACAGTGCAGTTATATGTACTGTTTAAGGACACTCCGCACCCGATCACTCTGCTTGCCAGTCTCCTCGCGTGGATGGCTGGTGTAGTCGTGGCTCCACGCATTAGTGAAATGTACAACAGACTGGAGGGTACGTGGTACAACCACCAGACAGTCTGAAACGAGATCTCATCCCCACCTAACCATGGTGGGGATATTTTTTGCAAAAATTACATTTATTACAATGGGAATACTGGATGCAGCACCTAAAAATAAAGGGTAGCTTTTTAAGCTACCCTATACCTGCATGGTCATTAACCGCCGATAATCCATCGCCGCGGTTTTGGGTCGGGAATTGGGATCCCAGCCTTTAACGCCACAGCTTCAAACCAACGTTGTTCACCATAGGTGAACCGACCTTTGAGTTCGTTCTCTTTGATTCCGCCCAAAGCTTCGTCAATGTACTCAGCCTGGGCATAGATGCTCTCCATGATGTTTTCTCCTGGGGGCATGTTATCAAACCCCGGGCGATAGGTTGCATTTATGAGCGCAAACCATTTCGTCATAAAATCACGGACCATCTCCTTGAACTCGGGTGTGAGTTCGGGGCTAGCGCTGTCATTTGGATGTTCCATACCTTTTTCCTTTCCATATGCAGCGAGTCGGACGAAAACTTGTAACTATTTTAAATGGCAGAGCTGAGAGCGATTCTCAGCCAGCATAAGATTAATCTGGATATTATATCACTTTACTACACATTTTCTTGATTAAAAGCAAAAAATGATGCTAAAATGCTGACCTGGATTGGCCCGTGTTGAAACCGAGTCAACCAGCTCATTCACAATCCGTAGGACATTACGTAGGTCAACAGGAGGATATTCAATGGAGTACTCAGTCATCGTAATTTTGATTTTGTTGGGCTTAGCCTGTCTCGGCTTAGCAATCCCCGGGTCTACCATAGCTTACATGTTGATGGTCTTTTATGTCGGATTTGGTGCCCTATGTGGCATCTCCACAATCGATCTGTCATCAAAAGCTCGGATCAAGCTACCGCGCCGACGCAGTCAGTTCGAAATTCTGATTTCCGCAGCTTGTGCTGGAATTCTAGTAACTCAAACTACCTATGCCCTACCTGTATTTGCTTGGTTAGGGGCAGCCTTTGGGTTGGTTGCTGGCTGGATGATTGGGCTACTCGTGGAAACGGGAGTCCAAGCTTCAGTTCCGGTCCGCACCACCAACTAACCATGATCCCCACCCTCGAAAGTGGGGATTTTTTTGCTACAATGTTGCTGGTCTAGTACTCCAGCGGGATTAGTACACTGGTAGTATGCATCCTTCCCAAGGATGAGAAGCGGGTTCGATTCCCGTATCCCGCTCAATTGACAAATCACTTGCCTGGGTGGCATGATGGTGAAATGAAGCAATCAAACCCCCGTGACTTTTATATTGACGAAGCAGCTCTCAAGGAAATGAAGCTCATTGCTGTGGCTTACTCTTTTGTTGACCGAGCCGACTTTCCCAATGATGGTGCTTATGAAGCCGAAGCTGAAGTAGTCGAACGAGCTGAAAGTGTTATCGCTGAAATCGTCAAGCTCGGGTTGACCGTAAAAGGCTATCCAGCAGATCAGTATTTTTTCACCAATATTTTAGTAGACAAACCCGACATGGTACTTAACCTGGTCGATACCGTCCATGGTAAAGACAGTCTGCAACCAGCCATCCCAGGAGCTCTAGAGCTATCTGACATCCAATACACAGGTGCAGGGCTGCGTGGTCTGGTGATCGGTAATGATCGCCATTTATTCAAACAGCTACTTTTAGCTCATGATGTCCCGACACCCAACTACAAATTCATCCGAGATCTCCGGTCCAAAGTCCCTGAGGACCTGGGTTTCCCATTGATAGTAAAACTCAACGAAAGTGGTGGCAGTGTCGGAATCGATAATAAAGCTGTCAAAGAAACCTTAGCGGCAGCGACCACCCAAGTCCAAAAAATGATCGAAACCTATAAAATCCCAGTCATCGTCGAGCAGTTTATCGGTGGTCCAGAAGTCACGGCCGTTATTTATGATGATGGACAAAAGAAACACCTCTTCTTAGGGCAAAAAATCTTCAAAGTAAAGCCTGACGGCAAACATGACTTCACGAGTTTGGAAAGTTATGATAATGCCAAAGCCTATGCATATAAGGAGCCTTCTCAAGAGCTAGCCGACAAAATTGCCCCACTCGCTTCGCGTGCGTTTGACATGCTCGGATGCCGTGACTATGCCAAATTTGATATCCGAGTGGATGAGGCTACCAACACTCCATACTTCATCGACTGTAATCCCAACACCGCCCTCGGACCCGACAAAGGTCTGCCCATGACTGAAGTTTTGGATCTTCATGGTGTTAGTTTCACAATTTTACTGAAAAGTATGTTGAGTAAACACGCTAAAAAGATACAAAAAAAGTAACTATGCACCAATTTCGAAAAGTGACACAAATCACTGACTCACATTGTGGGCCAGCTGTCCTGGAGATGCTCTTAGATGCAGTTGGCGTCCAAACCTCACAGTCGGCTATTACTCGTGCTGCGGGGATTGAAAGAGTGATCCAAGAGCGCGGGGCTCGGATCGATCAACTGGCATTGGCCTGTTCCAAAATCGCCCCTGACATGGCTTTTTGGTATAAATACCATGCTAGCCTTGATGACATTCTTCATGTTTTGGATCGTGGCTACATCGTGGCAGTCGAGTGGCAAGGAATTTTTTATCAGAGTTTGAGTGAGCAGGAAAAACATGATGATAACGATACTGGCCATTACAGTATCATCACTCACTATGATCCGCTTCGCCAATCTTTGATAATCGTCGATCCCTATAAGGAATTTGTTAATCAAGACCGGATTCTAGATGTCCCAACCTTTTTAAACCGCTGGTGGGACGTGAATGAAATCGAGCTCGATAATGACGATGATGAAGATGATGAGGGCGAAATCATCACCCGCAAAGATGAACAGTTACTTTTCTTTGTTACCCCGGATTCTGAACTGTTTTCGTATGAAAACGGCTTCAAGCAGTACGTTTCGATCGAAGATTGATGAGGGAATCAGTAGTATAATCGGCATCTGACACCATGCCTGTGTAGCTCAGTTGGCCAGAGCAGCGGTATCGTAAACCGCGGGTCGTCGGTTCGAATCCGACCACAGGCTCCATGACACGTGATACACTATACTCACCATTACCAAATGAAAAACCAACTCCTATGGTGTCATCTCGTTTAGCCAAACGTGAGCAAAAGAAACTTCTGACGCAAACCCTTTTGTTTGGTGTGGGAGCCGTGGTTTTGCTTGGTGCTTTCTTCTTTTTAATTCTTCCTGGTGTCGCAAAATTATGGAACATGATCGCCGGCACGGGAGATCTCACTTTTGATCAAAGTGATACTATTCCACCCCAAGTCCCGATTTTATCGGCTCCAGCTGAAGCCACTAACAGTGCCTCCATCCAGCTCAGCGGTTTTGGTGAAGCAAAAAGCATTTTAAAAGTAGTAGTAAATGGCGAACAAATTACTCAAGAAACTATCAAGGATGATGGATCATTTTCATTTGAATTGGGCCTTAAACCTGGCGAAAATATCGTCAATACCTATGCCGTGGATGAGGCAAAAAATGAGTCAGCTGTCAGCCGCACATACACGGTGGTTTTTGATAATGAAGCCCCCAAAATCGAAGTTGCCGAGCCCCAGGCAGGCCAGACCATCGAGCTCAGAAAAAACCAGTCAGTCACCATCAAAGGCATTACTGAGCCCAGAGCCCGAGTCTATGTTAATGGCCGCATGGCATTTGCTAATTCAGAAGGTGCCTTTAGCACCACCTATTTGCTCCAAGAAGGTGAAAACAAACTCCAACTCAAAGCTGAAGATCTGGCAGGAAACATCACCGAGCAAGAACTCATCGTCAACTTCAAGTTTTGAGCTTAACAGCCCTCTCACTAGCTAACGCTAAAACACTACTCAAGAAGACTAAAAACACCAACGGTTGAAAAAGACTATTGTTAAAGAAACTGTGGGCTAGCCACATGACACTCAAAATTCCGGCCGTCGGTCTGACTTTGAGTAAGACAAACACTGTATGAGCTATTCTCCACCACCAAAGTGCAGCTCCTACCACTCCCAGACCAACCAACGAAAAAATTAAGCTGTTGTCTGCTTGCCTGCCGTGATCAGCGGCAGCCGGATTAGCTACCTCTGTACCAGTTGGAAACGGAACAAATATTCCACGACCTATCAACCACTGGACTCCCTTGAGTTGCTTCAAACTGGCATCGACTACCGACGTGCGGGCGACTATCGTCGAGGTGCGCGCTAACGCCACCCCTTCACCGGTTTGCTTTGGAGCGATGAGGACTATCAAAATAACTAACACCACCATTCCTGCCAGCCATTTTTTCTGGAAATGGGTCATAAACAGTAGTGATACACCACTGCCGATCCCCAGGGCCAAAAAACTTGATCGTGAAAAAGTCAGGGCTAACGCCACAACACATCCAATGGCGGCTGTTTTGACGAAAATTCCCCAGGTTTTAGAGTGTAAAAGTGGATGCCAGAGCCACCCGATCACTGTCCCCGCCAAAACCAAACCGGTAAATGCCGGGTCAAACCAACTGCTGATTAACCGATAGTAATGATCATCCCAGCCTAAGCTGCTGAGAAACCTTACATCAGGTATCAAAAGATACTGCAGTAGTCCAAGTAATCCCACCGCTGTCCCCACCAGAAGCCAACCTGTCCAATGTGTCAAGCCAGCCCACCCTCCATACTTGATCACCAATCCACTCCAAATCACATAAAAAGCCACCCGTGTCGCATAAAGCAAAGCTACCTCTACCGAGGCACCCAACCAGGTAGACCACAGCCAACCGACTCCGATCACTCCAAGTAGGATAATGTACCACCATGAAAGTTGGGAAACCAGGTGACGAGCCTGCTTTTTTATCTGACTTGCGTGAGAGATCACGATGGTTATCAGTGATGTCATCATCAAAACTTCATGCCCATACATCGCTATTTTTGTAGTGATTTGCCATCTCTGAAGCTGACCGAGAGCCACTAGAAACCAGACAGCCACGATCTGCCATTGGATAAAATCCATCGGGTGTTTTTTGAGCAGACTAAGCATGCTGTTTCTCCCACCAAAATACTCGCACTGCCATCGAGTGTAAGCTCATCACAGTCGCATACACCCAGCCAGCCCAGCCATCTCTCCAAGCTTGCTGGAACAACATCGCAAACAACCATTTGCCGGGAGGATAAGCCAACTGCCCAATATGCCACTGGCGGCCAGCAGACACTCGAGCTTGGGCTTCAATTTCCGCATACTGGGAAATTTGAGAAATAAATTCACTGATAGTCGGGTGAGGATAATGATGAAGCAGTACTTTTGACTTTTCGACACTACCTTTTACTCCCGCCACTTCATGCACAGCTCCACTCCATCTCAAGGCACCTTTTTTTCCTAATCTTAAAAGCCAAACCTTGCCTACTTCTCCCCAGGCCAGGGTTTGTCCAGTAAAATGATCGACTCGCTGGAAGGCCCAACCTGCAATATCAGATCTCTCGATCATGCTAGCAAGCATACCAGTGGCTTCATCAGCCACTACCTCATCACTATCAAGCCAAAAAATCCATGGTTGAGTCGCCCGTAGTTGTAACTGGTTTCTGATTTTGGCAAAGTTACCAATCCCAGAGGTGTCCAAGGTTTTAGGGTTTTTCAGCAGCACTATTTTTCCGGGGTGTGAAAGTTTATTTTTATCGATCGTACCAGACAAATCATGAATCAAAACTTCTTGGGCCCACTTAATTGAAGCAATAGCCTGAAAAAACCGCTCATCACCGCGATGTGTGATCATCAGCACTGAAATTGGTAATAATTTCTGCATGGTCGATGCGGTCATAACTGTAAAATTTCAACCAAGATAATACTTTTCAGTCGAGTAATGCGGGCCGACGGATAGTTCTGCAAAGTCGATGACATAGGCTCGACAAACACCACTGCCTTGGCCTGCGATCGCTCTGATACTATGCTCAGTTGACTTGATTGTGATAACCAAGCGATATTTTTAAAGTAACTTGGATAGATCCCTCCCGGATCTGTCGTTCTCAACATCACCGAGGGATATCTGCTACTCAGCACTTCAACTACTTCTCGTTGCTCAGACACGCTTGGGCCATAGTTAAATTTGATACTGGGATTACTTACAAAAAATTGGGAAATCCAAATCTGGCAAACAGTATAAGTAGCCCAAACCATCAGGCTACTTATCACAATCGGTCGATGCTTAGCAGAAATCTCAGCTGCACTATACCCCAAACAGAGCGGTACTAAAATAAAAAATGGCGGAAAATATGCTTCTGAAGGGCTACCATGCAATACAAAAGCAACCACTAGAGTGATCAAACCAAGCCAGGATAGCTGGATCAATGGCGGCAATTTTCTACTTTGCCATTTTTGGAAAGCCGAGTAGCCACTCAGACCCAAAAGCACACAAAATATTCCAAACAACGGCAGATCATCAACACTTATCAGTCTAGTGCCGTACTGCGCCAGGGCAGAACCACTCGATACCATTTTTGACCAACCAAACATGTGAGCACCACCTGCCACTACCCCAGTGTTCCCTACTAATCTATACATAATCCAGATTGCAAACCCGCCAAGTTGTTCAAATCGATGGGTGACATCATGCCAAATTTGTGGCCATAAACCAAGACCAATCCCACCAAACAAAACCAAAAGTGACCGGATAAAACTGCCTTTCAATCGTGACCTTTGCTGCCAACCGACATAGATCACCAAAAAAAACAAAGGTGTCACAGCTAACTCAAATTGAAATAAACCCGCAAAAGCCAGTCCAGTCCAAAACCAATTTTGAGGATTTTGTTTTTTCCAAACCCGACATAACGCATACAGATATAACACCAACATCAATGGAATCGGAGTAATATGGTAAGGCACCCTGCCGTGTGCCACTGCTAATGGCATGACAGCAAGTATCAAAGCTGCTCCTAAGGCAGTTTTGAGATTTACCTGCGTCACCGAAATTTCATAGATAGCTATGACTGCGGCAATACTGATACTGGCGAACACTAATGAATACCATATCAATTCGGTGCCAAAAATCGCATACACCACCATCTCAATCCAAACTGTTACCGGACCTTGTTTAAATCGTGGGACACTGGAGGCGATACCAAGTAGTGGTAGTTTGCCTTGATCAACTGCGGTTTTAGCTGACCAGAGATCATGAGCAGCATCACCAAAAAAAATTGCTTGATCCTGGATGTTCCACACTCGCAGCCATGTCGCCAGCATCACGATCGCAATCAACAACCAGTGTTGTTTGATCAATCTAAGAATCGAGGTGGTGAAGTCTACTTTTTTTCGGCTGACCATAGACTTTGCCTTACCACCCAAAGTAAAAATACTACTGGCAGACTACGAGCAATCACCAATGACCACACTGCGCCTGATAATCCATACTGGGTTCCAAGCCACGGCATGGTAACTAACATAAGTATGAGGGTCATCAGTAAATGCCAGTTCATGGGTTTTAGTTGGCTTTTTGCCAATAAAACACTATAACAAAGCATACTAAAACTATGGATTAGCCCAGCTAAAATCATAGTTCTCATGATGGGAATGATCGCTATCCATTTATCACCAAAAATAGTGGTCACAAAAAATCCGGGAGCTATCAAAACTGGAATTGAAAGCAACGTCACCAATGTCATACCAACAAACTGGGTCCTCATCACGGCCCGCCGCAAACGATCTGCTTCTCGTACTAATCTGGTATAAATCGGCAATGTCCCATGATGAATCGATTTGGTAACTTCAAAATTTAACTCATGACAAATCGCATAGCTGTTTTGATAAAGCCCGAGCCCAAAAGTACCTACGACTTTCCCGACGATAACATTATCCAAATTTTCGTTGAGATATGACAATACACTCGAGAGGCTGAGCCATTGAGCATTCTTGAAAATAATCTCTGCCCGACTGGCCAAAAATTCAAAGCGAGGCCGATGTTTAAAGAAATAAAATGAAATCACCACTTCAAAAAGTGCGGCTCCTACCAAACTTAAAATCCATACCTCAACAGATTTTCCCCACCATACTAAACCGATCGCTAACAACGTCTCAGCGGCCATTAAACTAAATCGATATAATGCGTCAGACCAAAATGATAAGCTTTTGTGAAGTTCGATAATAGATGGATTAATAAATCCTTTTATGGCAGGCACCAGCGAAGCAATGCTTACTAAAAAGAAAAGTTCAGGTTGATTAAAGAAACCTTGCATCGCCCAACCAAGCAAAATCATGATCAAACTAATAATAAATCCCCGACAAATCGCGATCACCCATGCAGTATTTAAAAAGTACTGGACCGAATGTTTTGATTGAAGAATCGTCAAGTTAACTCCGGTTTGAGTGATTGATTCGCTGATGCCCAAAGCTATGGTGACTAATGAAAAAATCCCAAATTCTGTAGGCCCAAGCAATCGAGCCAAAACCATCATTTTGACCAACACTAAACCATTTCCCAGCACTTTAATCACTGTTTGAGCGCTAAAACCCGAGATGGCTTTTTCCAAATATCCCATACTGCTATTATTGCCGTTTCCCTGTTGCACCGCTACTGGTGAAAATAGATAATCAACCCTATGTCTTTTATTTTGCGATCATTGGGAGAACTATTTTTAGATATTGTAGAAACTGTGGTGATCGCGCTTTCGATTTTCTTAGTGGTCTATCTTTTCTTCATGCAACCACACCAAGTCAACGGACAGTCGATGGTTCCCAATTTTCAATCTGGCGAATATGTCCTCACAGACAAGATTAGCTACAGACTGGGTCTACCAAAAGCTGGTCAAATCATCGTATTTCATGCCCCAGAAGCTGCCAAATGCCCCAAAGGCACTGGTTGTGATTTCATCAAACGAATTTTAGCCGTGCCTGGTGACACAGTAGAAGTGAAAAATGATCAAATCATCGTCAATGGTGTCGCACGCAATGAACCTTACATTCCAGCTGATTTTGAGACATTGCCAGGTGCGTATACCAAAGGTCGCGTCATCACCTTGGGTCCAGATGAGTATTTTGCCGTGGGAGATAATAGACCTTACTCCAGTGACTCTAGAGCTTGGGGTCCTATCAAACGAACTGATATCGTTGGCCGAGCTTTCTTTAGATACTGGCCAGTAAATAAAGCTGGCTGGATCCAAGAATCCCAGTACTAATTCTCATCGAGAAAAATTTCACGGGTGTTTTCGAAGGATTTGTGATTACTCTTCTTTAGGTAATTCTGCAAATGTTAAAATCTTTTCAATGTCTTTTTGAGTTGCTTCTGGAGGACCTTTGAAGGTAAACATAACCCTAGTTTGTCGCTCTGATCGCACTAATTTAAATTGAGTTTTACAGTTAAAAATTGCCTGAAATTTATGCTGCCATTTTTGAACTAAGGCGTCATCGATAGGCTTGGGTCTTCCTACTTCGACTCGCTCTTTACTACCTTCTTCTCGATAACGTCGGGCCAACTCTTCAGCTCTTCGGACTGAAGCACCTTCCTTCAAAATAATTTTGTAACACTCCACCATCTGACGTTCATCTTCTATGCCACTGATCGCACGAGCGTGACCTTCAGTAATCATGCCGCCTA
>CAYQZC010000006.1:11078-15126 GCA_964421945.1 uncultured Pseudomonadales bacterium | reverse complement strand
CAAACTCGATACGTGCTTTGGTGCCACAAAAGGTTGTTTGGAAGCATTATCGACCACGATAATCTGATACTTAAAATGGGTGGCTTTGAGCTTGCGCAGAGATTCCAAACACCTGACAGTATCGGTTTCGGCGTTGTAGTGAACTAGAACTATACTTATGTGATCCATACTCATACTCTACCTTATCATGGCTTAAATGTGCAGTTTCCGTCTGATCTGCCACCAGATTTTTCGCCCTCCAGATGATTTTGAAACTTCATCATTGGCAATCCAATATTGTAGTTGGCGTTGGGCTACTTTGAGCTGTTTCATCAGCATATCTTGTTGAGATTCAGGATTTGCATCAACCAGCTGGCCGAGTTTTTCTCTTCGCTTGAGTTCCACTGTCAATTCATACATGGCTTGCAGCAAGGAAAGCCCCGCCCCAACCGTCCCATCCTTGATACCTTGCTGTAAAAAGAATCGTCGCTGAAATTCGCTAAAAAACGTCAACATCACTTGATCAGCCCCAGGTTGCACGGGAACAGAACTAACCTCTTCAGCTTTCAGGTCAGTATAGCGGTTAAGTTTTTCGATAAACTCACTGACGCTGGTGTAGTTTTGATGTTTGATAGATAGTTCTGGTAGAGCTGACACCTGGATACTGGTGCCTTTGACAGTCGGCATCTTATGTACTCCATCATGCCAGGTCACAGTACCTTTTTGGAACAGACGAGGTTGATGATCAGGCCACCAGCCAGAGTGTTCTACCCATTGGCCAAAAATATAGTTTTGTCGGGGCAACCAATAACATGAAACCTCAGCCGCTGCCGGTTCACTTAGAGTCAACTGTATCCATTCCACTAATGTCACCGGAATAATTTCGTCTGCATCGAGCACTACCACCCAGTTATTTTTAGCTTGGTCATTGGCAAAATTTCGAGCCGGGTCAGCGTATTTGTGATCTTTGTCATAAGCTACCACTTTTGCTCCAAGTTTTTTGGCGATTTTAGTTGTCTCATCGGTGCTTTTCATATCAACGATGATGATCTCATCGGCCCAAGATTTGACACTTTCGATGGCTTTTTCAATGGTCGCGGCGGCGTTCTTGGTATTGATGACGACACTAATAGGAGTAGAAAGTGATGTCTGCTTTGGCATAGATGAATGGTACCATTGTAAAATAGATTCACAGATATGAACATGCCTCTCTTTCTAGCATCACCAGTTTGGGTACTTTGGGCCCTCTGGACCATGGCGGCACTCTTGATCAGTTGGTATGTTCCCGGTACATTGCTGATTTCCCGCCTCAAACTCAAATCCCTAGCACTTCACCACATTTTAGCCTGGAGTGTCGGACTGGTACTTTGGGCTGCCCAAGGTGTGATCTTTGGCTATCTTGGACTACGCTGGTTGAGTTTTTTGTACGTCATCTTGGCAGGGTCCTGGCTGTGGCTTAATCATCGAAAAGAGTGGACACACTGGCAGCTTGTCTGGAAAGAAATCAAAAAAACCCCCCGTTGGTTGATAGGAATTTTTATCGTCGGGACATTCATCCAAGTCTTACCGGTGATTGGATCAGGCTGGCGGTTTGCCGAGGGTATCAATTTTTATCGAATCAATGCTTATGACGGCGTCATGCATCTCGCCTATGCCGAGTCGATCATCCAACAATTTCCACCGAGAGAGCCCGGGGCTTTTTGGCTCCCGATCGTCAACTATCACTACTGGTCAGATGTAGTCATCGCTGAGCTGGCACGAGTTTGGCAAATCCCAATTACCTTTAGTTTCTACCAAGTTTTGCCATTATTTTTATCACTCCTGACTGGATTGGGTGTTTATCAGCTAATCAAAATTTGGGGTGGCACCCGAACTCAATCAGCCTGGTCACTTTTCTTTTTGTACGCCGCTGGCGAACTCACGTATGCACTGATGTGGGTTTTGCATCAAGAGTTTGGGTTTGGGGCGACTGCCGCTATTGATAATGGGGCCATGCAATTCCTCAATAGCCCCCATTGTTTTGCTAAAGCTCTGTTTATCGCGGGACTGATCGCTCTCCATTTTTGGTGGCAAAAAGGCCCCAGGACTTGGTGGACACCAGTAGTCATTATCTTGCAGGCTAGTTTGGTCGGCATGAAAGTCTACTTTGGAATGTTTGCAGCCTTGGGTATCGCAGTAGCGTTTGCATTTCGAGGTATCCAGTACCTTTGGAAACGACAACTCCCCACCTATCTCCCCGAAGCCGCCACCGGAATCGCGATTGCCATACTCATGGCTAGTATTTTCTTCCCCGTCAACCGACATGCCGGTGGATTGATCTACTCTCCACTAGAGTGGCCGAAATTATTCTTAGGTCAAAATAATCTCAACTACAGTGATTGGTGGCTGAGACGACAAGTCTATGAAGCAGCCGGCAACACTCGCAACTTGATCATTCTCGATACGTTTGCCATCATCGTGTGTCTGTTGTGCGTTCATGGGACACGCTTGCTAGGTTTATGGCCCAGACGTTGGTGGAAGATCATCGGCTGGCCCAGCTTTCTTTATTTGAGTGTTCCCACCTTGGTTTTTACTTGGTTAGGACTCTTTACCTTGCAAGAATCTGGCCTTTTTAACGTCTTTAATTTTTTTGCCGTCAGTACCATACCCTTGGCGCTGGCGAGTGGTTGGCTGATGGGTGAAGCTTGGCAATCACATAGAAAATGGTTGCAAGCTGGAGTGCTCTTAGTTGCATTAGTTACCATTCCCCGAGTCGTGAATACAACTTGGTTTTATCTAGATACCTACTTCAATAACACTATCGAACGACAGGTAAGCACCAAAGAATTGGAAGCTCTGATCTTTATGCGTGATACCTTGCCGGAGGAAAGTGTAGTCCAAGCCAGTCCACTTAATTCTTGGGATCGCAACACTCCTTACATTAGCTTTTTCAGCCAACAAAAAATGTACCTGACTGGTGTAGGAATGATGGACACCCATAATCAACCAGTGCAGGCACCATATCAGGAAATGAAAAAAGCCTTTCTGGAGTTTTCTGGTTTTACTTTACGAGAATATTTGAGAGATTTGGGGATTAGTCATCTTTACCTCACTAAACACCCCGAAGAAGAATTAGCTTTCCCACTGACTGAACTTGGGACTGTCGAATTTGAAAATGAAGCGGCAGTAGTCATCCGAATCAATTAATCACCTTAACTGCGATAGCGAGACCATAGCTGCTGGACTTCCGACCAAAGTTGCTGTCTGCCAATCAATCCCAATGTCACCACATAGGTCAGTGACATGGTTACTCCTCCGCCTGCTAGTCCCACAAAGCCTGTCCTCCAGACTTCACGACCAAACCAGCCAATCAAAGCCATCACACCGCCTGCCACTAGCGGTCTCCAGACTTGCTGCCAGATCGCCACTGGAATCAATTTTTTGACAAAATAGACTGGCACTACTGATGTCATTGCGATCACCAAAGATGACATTGCCACTCCGTCAAAACCATACTTCATCACCAACAGCGGCGTTATCAGCCACGTCAAACTCAACCACATTACCATGAGCTTAAGTGATTGTTTGATCTGTCCAATCGCATTAAGAGTCGAAACTAACGGTGAAGAAATTGCAGCGGGAATAATACTCAGAGCAAAAAGACTAAAACTAAACAAGGCTGGTTGCCATTTTGCATACTTTGGCACCACCCAAGTCAATGGATCGATAAGCAGTATCATCCCCACAATCAAAGGAATAATTATCAAAGCGATAAAGTACGTAGTTTTTTCAATCGCCCGTTTGAGGGCAGCTTGATTTCCTTGTAGGCGTGAGTAGGCTGGGAACATCACCGCAGAAACATTTCCAACTGTCAAATTATATGGATACATAGACCAATTTTTTGCCCAGTTTATATATCCAAAATCTCGCAGTGGCAAAAACAAACCTAACACTAAATAAAACAAATTATCTTTGACCCGGGCGAGCAAATCATACATTTGAAACTTCAAGCCGTACCCGATCAATCCTCTTGCCACACTGCGATCCCATGACAAACCAATTTCCCAAGGCTGGAGCCACCACATCACGC
>CAYQZC010000006.1:3458-11068 GCA_964421945.1 uncultured Pseudomonadales bacterium | reverse complement strand
CATCACGACTACACCTAAAAATGACCTGACGATAGTAGCATATGCGTACGATAAGACTCCCATCCCTTTCCAAGCCAGCACCACTAGCAAGCTATAAAACACCAAGTGTTCAACAATCTGGGGAATCACTAACTTTGAAAATGCTAATTGTCGCTCTAGTTTTATCGAAGAAATCGTCTTAAAACTCACTAACGGAAACGATAGGGCCAAACTAACCAAAACCCAAACACCTGCGGTGCCAGTTTTGGCAGACACCACACCAGTGGCGATCACAGCCATGGTCACCCCAACAATAGCCCATGCTAATAGTTGTTGAATGGTAAAAGCCACTCGGTATTGAGTGCGGCTGGGTTCATCTTTTTGCTGTACCAAAGTAGCTGCTAGTCCTACGTCTGAAAAGAACACCAACAGACCTATGATCTGAGTCACAAAACCGTAAATTCCAAAATCTTGGGCTTCAAAAAACAAACTTAAAAGGATGGCCGCTACCAATCCCACAATTTGTAAGAAGGCTCCTCGGATGAAAAACGAAACCACCCCTGCCACTGTCCTCTGTTTGATCTGATGCATCTCCTGCTCTTCGAGCAGCTCTATGGTTTCATCAGTAGTATCTGTGGGTGTGTAGTTAATCACGCTTTCCCTTCGGCATAATCATGAGATATGGCATCAATAAACCTAAAAATATAATTGCTGTCAAAACGGTGACTAAATCACCAAAAAATCTGATCGGAGTATCCTGCCACTGCACGCTGACTTTGTGCTCACCTGGTGGTACCACCACGCCAATCAATCCAAATGAGACTCTTTCTTTGAGTGCAGCCTTACCGTCGATGGCCACCTTCCATCCTGGAAAATCAGCGATTGACCATGTAAGCAAAGTCTCTGTTACCGGCGATACTGTGATTAGTTTTTCATGACCTCGGTTGATCAAAATTTGTTCTGATGTCACTGGTTTTTCACCTAAAAATGCTACCGCAGTGGGTGGAACCAACTCTAGATGGTGAGGCATTTGGATCGGCACATAGTCATTAAGGACTTCACTCAGCCAAGTTTGGATCGATCCCGGATCAGTCGCATATAACCCACTCGGATCTGCAAGCACCGTTTCAGGTCGGAAGTAACGGGCATTACCGACCACCATCACTACAACCAAAACCGCTACATATAAATATCTCTGCTTGATCGACTCCAGTCGACTTACTGATACTGCCAAAAGTAAACTCATAAAAACCACTCCTGGACCTAGCCACCTCCAAGGGAATTGGACAAACTCCAAAGCCGGGATCAGGTCCCAAACTAAGCTTGATCGGCCGATGGTCATCCCCACACTGACTACTGTCAACACACCTAGTAATCCATACGTCAAAAGAGGCGATGATTTATGCAAAAAGAATGCCTTTATTTTCGTCCATATTGCTTGGCTTGTCCAGCTTTTTTTCTTCATTAATTCACGTGTGATGTCGATGGATCTTCCCATGATCACCACCGAAAAAACTAATCCTAACAACTGTCCCCAGCCCAAAAAGAAGGAAATTCCATCATCAGGACCCCAGTTTGATCCGCCATAACCCCAACGACTTTGCAAAAACTGCCGAATATATAAAAAGTGAAGATGATAATCAAAATATCCACCAGTGATTTGAGCCACTTTGGTCAAATCCTTCTCGAGAAAAGCCGGAATCAGGTAATATCCTGCTAGCCCAACACCAAGAGCGACACTTCCCGTGATCGAAAAGGCTTTTCGCCAAAAATCCTGAGGTCGTTCGATAAGTAACAAACCAAATCCAAACAGCATGGCTAACGGCAAAAATAGAATCGTCATCAGATTATGGCTAAGACACAAGGTGGTCACACTCAGTGACAGTACTAACCAACCAAATTTTTGGCCTCTGATGATCCTGGTGAGTCCATATAAAACCCAAGGCATAGCCATGATACCCCAAGATTCACTCAAAGCCCCTCGCACAAATAAATTAACAGCTCGATAAGGCGCCAGTGTCAAAGCTGCCGCCGCCACGATCCCAGCCGACCGTCGAAACCAGGTTTTCCCAAGCAGATAGGCACCCAGTAAGGTGAGAGCCGAACACCCTCCCCACAATATCTTGAGGATCAGCACCATGGGCATGCCTAACCACCACAAAAAACCACCAACATAATATGGTAGTGGGGCATAGAACTCAAAAAGAGGCATCCCGTATCCACGGTCAAAGTTGGCACTCCACCTGATCGGGAACTGACCTTCAGTAGCGGCTCGGGTTATTTCAGCAATCCGAGCGGCATGGACAAAATCATGCACCCGAAAAAACCCGGGACGAAATAAGGCCCAAGAGCTCGCAAACCAAATGATGGCTAAAACTCCGCAGGTAACCAATATCTTCCGCATATGCTTAGGTACTATTCTAGCGCACTCTGTTTTACAAACATTGATCATGTCATAATAAAGGGTGGAAGTAAAACCGTATCCGCCAGTTGTGCCTGAAAAACCCCGCCTCGGACAGGTATTGCTCAAAGCGATTGGCTTCACAGTATTGTTTCTAGGCCTCTTTTTCTTCTTGAGTGTGACGGTCCTCAGCTTCTACTTGTATAAACAGCTCGATGTATTTACGACTGAAGCTCAAACTACCTGGCCCGAGTTAAAACAGGTCATCAATGCTGGTCTGACCACCGCCGTCACCCAAACTAAAAACCATAAAAATATCCTATTACTTGGGATTGACTCGATCGAAGGCCGAGGAGATGTCAGGCCCCTGACCGATACCATGACCTTGCTTTCGATAAATCTTGAAACCGGTAAAATCGTTAGCTTGCCTTTCCCCCGTGACCTTTGGAGTGAAACGTACCAAACTAAAATCAACGCCTTGTATGCCTACGGCATCGATCGCTATCCAGGACACCCCGAGCAATTTCCCACCGAAGCTATTACAGAAATGACAAATGTACCAATTCATCACACCGTAGTCATTTCACTCGATCAAGTCAGTCAATTGATTGACCTGCTCGGCGGAATCAAAGTCAATGTCGAAACTGGTTTTGTTGATCCTCAGTTTCCTCGGCCTGGGGTGGATGTAGCCATTGAACGTGATCCTGAAAAACTCTACATGAGAGTCGAGTTCCAACCGGGTGAACAAATCTTTACTGGCGAGCAAGCACTTCAATTTATTCGCAGTCGACATAGTGGTGACGACGAAGGTGATGATGTCGCCCGTGCGCGTCGGCAACAACTGGTAATGGCTTCACTTTTGCAAACCATTACTCACCCCCGCACCTTGACCAATCCTAAAATTGTCGGATCACTCTATAAGTGGTACCGCAGTCATTTTGCCGAAACTATTTCGGTCCCCGAAGCAATAGCCACCGTCCGCATGCTGTTACCAGTCAGACGTCAAATCGTGTTTGAAGGGGCAAGTCTGGGAATATATCCTGATGACCCACAAGGAGCACTTGAACATCCACCAGTCTCCGCCCAATATCAGAATCAATGGGTGTATAGTATTCGCAATCCCAATGAGCTTCCCAAAGTCGTAGGTATCAAATTAGGATTATAAAACATGTCGGCTCCACAACCTTTCAGTTACGTTTTTATCACCAGATTGTTGGTGCTATTAGTGATTATTTTTGCCTTGGCAGCAGGCTATTATCGATCGGTACTCCAAATTTATCATCGTAAGTATGTCAAACTCGAAACTAAATATACCCAACTGCAACTACAAGAAAACGTAGAGACACGTTAAGATAGGTTTATATGTCACAAACTGTTTTGGTCACCGGCGGGGCAGGATTTATTGGTTCAAACTTCATCCATTATTGGCTGAAATCCCATCCTGAAGATAAGGTAATCAATGTCGATGCCCTTACCTATGCCGGCAACGTGAGTAATCTCGAAACACTTTCTCAAAACCCAAACTACACTTTTGTCGAAGCTAACATTTGTCATGCCGAAAAAATGAACGCCTTGCTAGCAGGGGTCGATATCGTAGTCCACTTTGCAGCTGAATCCCATGTCGATCGATCGATCTTGGATCCAGGAATATTCTTAAAAACCAATGTGATCGGCACCCAATTTTTGCTTGATGCTGCATTAAAAAATCAAGTCAAAAGATTTCATCACATCTCCACTGATGAGGTTTTTGGATCACTTGAACTAGGTTCTAAAGAAAAATTTACTGTTGATACTAAGTATGACCCTCGCAGTCCATATTCAGCCAGTAAAGCCAGCTCGGATCATATCGTCAGAGCTTATGGTGAAACTTTTGGTTTGCCATTTACGATCACAAACTGTTCAAACAATTACGGCGAGTACCAATTCCCCGAGAAACTTTTTGGGTTAGCGATCACCAATCTGATCGAAAATAAAAAAATCCCCATTTACGGCGATGGCCTCAATGTCCGAGATTGGCTCTATGTTCAAGATCATTGCCGCGCCATTGATCGGGTACTCACCGATGGAAAAGTCGGTGAAACCTATTTAGTCGGTGGTCTCAGTGAAGACGTCTCAAACCTCGATGTCATCAAAATCATTTTAAAGGCCATGGGCCGGACTGAAGATGAGATCGAATTTGTAAAAGATCGCTCTGGTCACGACCGACGCTACGCTGTGGATTGGAGTAAGATCAATCACGAGCTAGGTTGGGAGCCATCAGTGACGTTAGAAGAAGGCATCGCAGCCACTATCGAGTGGTATCGCCAACACGAATCTTGGTGGAAACCATTAAAGGAACGAGCCCAAGGCTTTTTTGCTCAAAATTACAAACCAGCTTCCTCATCATGACCACTCCACTTCTCACTACTGGTTTAAATGGTTTGATCGGATCTAAGTTAGCGACGACTTTTGCTTCAGATTACACTTTTGATAATCTTGATATCAGCAATGCCGAGCGACCAGTGGACATCACCGATGAAGCCGCTGTGATGGGGGTAATTTCAGAAAGCCCAGCTACGGCCATTGTCCATTTCGCGGCTTACACCGATGTGACTGGAGCCTGGCAACAAACTGATGACACTTCAGGTCCTGCTTATCGTGTCAACGTTCTTGGCACTCAAAATATCGCCAAAGCTGCAGCTGCCACTGGCAAACAACTGATTCACATTTCGACTGCCTATGTGTTTGACGGAAATAACCCAGAACCTTACTTAGAAACTGATCCCCTCAAACCAATCGAATGGTACGGCCAAACCAAAGCACTGGCCGAAGAAGCAGTTCAAAAATCAGGCGCCACTTGGAGTATCCTCAGGATCGATCAACCATTTAGAAGTGATCCCGCTCAGAGACCTGATGTCGTCAGACGCGTCGCCCAACAGCTCCAAGAAGGGACTTTAAAACCTCAGTTTGCTGACCACTTCATGGGGCCGACATTTATTGATGACTTTGTCAAAGTTATTGATTGGGTCATCAGGACTCAATCCACCGGTGTCTGGCACGCTAGCAGTGGTGAAATGTGGTCTGATTTTGATTTTGCGACTGAAATCCAAAAGCAACTAAAACTCAACGGCGAAATCAAACCAGGCAGTTTGACTGAGTATTTGAAAACTGCTGCCCGACCATACCAACGAAATACCAGCCTCAATTGCGACAAACTAAAAAAACAACTTGATTTCACTCTGCAGACAGTTCCAGAAGCATTAGCACAAGTAAGATTGGCCTAACCTATGTCCAATATTTCAGCACTTTCCACTTGGTTTCAGAAAAAAACCACCATCATTGGAATGATAGTAGCGTTGGTAGTTTTGGCGATATCGATCAGAATGTACAAACTTACCGACTTGATGATCTTCACTTATGATCAAGGTCGAGACATGTATGTGCTACAACAAATTGCCCGCGGCGATATTAAATTGATGGGACCCACTACAGGTTTACCCGGTGTCTTCCTGGGACCGTTTTTTTACTATGCACTTTTACCTGGATATTTCTTAAGTAATGGCAGCCCCTTTGGAGTGGTGATTTGGCAAATGGTGATGATCACCTTAGCACTCCCACTCAGCTATCTGGTACTCAAACCAATGGTTGGTACTCGTTGGGCACTGATCGGGATGTTGATGCTCGTACTCGCACCTGCTTCGATCGAAGAGGCACGCAGTATGTGGAATCCTTCGTGGACCGTGGCGCTCCTTTTGATCTGCGTCTCTTCACTCTGGCAATCACTCAAAAATGAGTGGTGGCTGGCTGTGACAGCCTTGGCTTTTGGCCTGTGTCTCCAAACTGAGTTAGCCTACGTCGTGTTCTTGGCACCGATTTTCGGGATCTGGGTTTTGACTCGATTGAGTTGGAGTTTCCGACCTCAGCCTGGCAAGTATTCTTGGCGCGCTATTTTAGTAGCACTGGGTTTATTTGCGGCCACCTTGATCCCCCAGATTTTATTTGAACTCAAATATGATTTTTTGATCACCAATTCTGTACTCAGAGAAATGGGTGATGCTACCAAACAAGTAACTTTGGCCAAAGTCTGGGAAGAACGTCCTCTCCAGATGGCACAAGAGCTGGTCCGTTCTACCCTCGGGACCACCGACAATTTCAAATGGCTGTTTTTACCGATGTTGTTACTTTGGCTTTGGACCGGTACTCGGCTAGGCAAAAATCCCCAGAAAAAACTAGTCTGGTGGTTATTTGCTACCCCACTATTTGGTTTTATGATGCACCGCGGCAACTATGGTTACTTTTTCAATTACTACTTATCTCCCCATTATGCCTTGTCTATCTTCGTGACCATCTTGGGTTTGTCAGAATTGGCGAAAACTAGATTTACTAGATGGATACCCTTGGTGGTCATCGTTGGCTACTCAGCCCTCTTTTTGCGCTATGCCAGCGTAAATTTTGATGTCCCTCGGTTTGAGTACACTGCTGCCTTACAAATCAAGGCCTTGCTGGCTGCCAGAGTGACCGCGACCACACCGGAAACTCCGCTAGAGGTTTTTGTCCCCAATCTCGTGCCAGTGAGTTATCAATATTTAAGTGAGTGGTTATCTCGCACTGGTCAGACTCGACCTATGGATTTTGGTTTGAAAGGTCAAAAACAATATATCTTGGTTTACGAGCCACCTATTAGTGATGGGAGCAGAGTGGCATTTAAAGAATGGTACACCGGACATATTAATGAAGCCACGTGTACCCAAAAACAAACTTTTGGCATCACCACGATCGAACTGTGCCAACGCTAACAAAAACCGACTGGTTATACATTGGAATTCTGTTTCTTCTTGCAACAGCCCTGCGGTGGTGGACTATCAGTCAAGATCACGTTTTTTTTCATTTTGATCAAGCCCGCGATGCTTTTGTGGCTGAAAGTATGATCCGGGATCGAGATCTCAAATTGCAGGGCCCTTCAGCAAGTGGCACCAACGAAAGTGTCTATCACGGAGTCTTGTATTACTATGTCATTGCCCCGCTGTATGCCATAGGACAAGGCAATCCCAGTTTTGTAGCCCAAGCCCTGGCATTGGTAGGAGCCACTGCCGTGATCCCGATTTTTTGGCTTTGGAAAGACCTGACTACCAAAACCAGCATCGCAGTCGTGACGACGACTTTGGCGGCACTTTCATTTGAACAAATCCAAGTCTCTACTTGGCTTTCCAATCCGACCTTAGTGGTAAGTCTCGTAGCCTGGTTTTATCTC
>CAYQZC010000006.1:0-3448 GCA_964421945.1 uncultured Pseudomonadales bacterium | reverse complement strand
ATGGTTGGTGTTCTTCCGGGGAAAACTCAAATGGTTACCAGTTTTAGCTCTGACGCTTGGTCTCAATCATCAATCAGTAATTGTGATGGTATTTTTATGGGTGAGTGTGATATCGGGCTTAGTCTGGTATGGGCGTCACCATCCTATCAAAACCATTGCCACTCCATCCAAACTCATAGGATTCATGAGTGTCTATCTCGTCACCATCTCCAGCATGATTGTGGTCCAGTTGCGATTGGCCATGCAAGGGATCTTTACTTTTCATAGTTTGAGTCAAGCTACAGCACTTCATCCTGAAAGCACCAACGAATTGATCTACAAAGTGGCAGATCTCTACATCAAAAAAATTGGCCTTGGCATCACGCCCGCTTGGCCGGTAGTTTCTATCATCATCTTTGGCTGGTTACTCACTCGATGGTCACAGCTAAAGTCTGATCATCGATGGTTTATCGGCACATGGCTGTTGGCGCCGCTGGGCTTACTGGCTTTGCATTCGCGCAATGCCTACCATGCATTGTTAGGTCTTGAGGTCCCACTCTACGCTTTAGTCGCTATCAGCATCCTGCCATTTTTCCGTTCCCGACGATCACTGTTTTTTGGTAGTAGCGTCATCATCGCCATTTTTGGAGTGAGTCAATTATTAGCACTTCAAAGTTTTCGTGCTCAGACTTTAACAAGTTTCTCAGTGGAAAAAGGATTATTTTTATTTCAACAAAAACAAGCACTTGATCATGTCTATCGAGCTTCAGGCTCCGATGACTTTTCATTTAATGCTTTGACCAGTCCTTTTGGCTATAACTTGACTTGGGCATATTTATTCCATTGGTATGGAAAAACTACGTATGGGAGACTCCCGGTGTGGACCGGTAATTCACAGACTGGCACTATCTGGGCAGAGGCATTGCCTGTTGGGAATCAAACTTTACCTCACCACTTTACCTTTGAAGAAAAAGTCAGTGGCATCGATCCTTGGTTACGCCAACCTTTTTATGCCTCACAACCTCGGGCCGCCACCGATGCCGCTCAATTCAACTACGGAGCTACCTTGGTAACCTCGTATTAATCTTGGACTCGATTAGCTTCTCTCGAAGCTTGGATGTCTTTGTGGTTGCCAGCAAGCAGGACTTCAGGCACCCTCCAACCCTGGTATTCTTCTGGACGGGTATACTGTGGGTATCCTAACACTCCAGGTGTATGGTGGGATTCACCTTGATTACTTTCTTCGTTGCCCAATACACCCGGCAATAATCGGGTAACTGCGTCGACCATCACCAAACTTGCTGGCTCTCCACCAGTCAGGACATAATCACCGATCCTGACTTCTTCATCAATCAAATGCTCAACTACTCGTTCATCGACACCTTCATAATGTCCACAGATGATAGTAAGTTGGTCAAGCTTGGCATACTCTTTAGCCAGCTCTTGATCGAACTTTTTTCCTTTTGCTGAAGTCAAAATTGTTTTAGATTTGGCACCCTCAGCCGGCTGATGAGCTTGCAACGCACGATCAATCGGTTCAACTTTCATGACCATGCCTGGGCCACCTCCAAATGGTCGGTCATCTGTGGTCTGATGCTTGTCGGTGGTATATGACCGGATATCGATGATTTCCAATGTCACTAATCCTTGTTTCTGAGCTCGATGAAGGATCGAACTCTGAAATGGAGTTTGAAAAAAATCTGGAAAAAGAGTTAGAATGCGAATCGTCATGCGTACATGATATTGTATACTAGGCAGATATGATGAAGATAACTGTAATTGGTACTGGCTTTGTAGGGGTGGTTTCAGCTGCGGTCTATGCATCGTTTGGACATAGTGTGATAGGTCTTGATGTCGATGAACGCAAAATCGAAGCCCTGAGAAAAGGCAAAGTTCCTTTTTATGAGCCACAACTCCAAGAACTGTTACTCGAACAACAAGCACATGGGAATCTTACTTTCACCACAGATTATCGTGTAGCCATTTCTGAAGCAGAAATCATCATCATTGCAGTCGGGACACCATCAGCATCTGACGGGCAAGCCGATCTGAAATACCTCTTTTCTGCCATCGATAGTTTAGCTCCACATTTGAAAGAAAACGCCATCATCGTCGTCAAATCTACCGTCCCTCCGGGTACGCTAGGTCTGGTCACCGAACGACTTCAGGCTCTGACCCAGACACCATTCTTCACCGCCTCGGTCCCCGAGTTCCTTAAAGAAGGTACTGCAGTCCAAGACACATTACAACCTGACCGCGTGGTGATCGGCGCTACCGATGCCTCAGTTTTTGCCAAGCTTGAAGAACTCCATAAACCCCTAAATGCTCCTGTTATCAAAGTCACTCCAGAATCAGCCCAAATGGCCAAATATGCTGCCAATAATTACTTGGCAGTCAGGATCACATTTGCCAATCAGATTGCTGATTTATGTGAAAAAAATGGGGCTGACATTCAAGAAGTAATTGCTGCGATCAGTCCTGATAAACGTATCGGCAAGCATTACTGGTACCCCGGTTTTGGCTACGGTGGCTCATGTTTCCCGAAGGATGTCAAAGAATTAGCAGCCTACTCGAGATCTGTCGGGGAAAGCACCAATTTGTTTAATAAAGTTAATGAATTGAATGAAGATCGCATCGAAAAATTGATGACCCAATTCGAAAAGCAAGTCGGCGGTTGGTCAGGTAAAAAAGTGGCTGTTCTGGGGCTTAGTTTCAAACCCAACACTGATGATATGCGCGAAGCACCAAGTTTGAAAGTCATTCCTTATTTACTCTCAAAAGGCGCTCAGGTTGTTGGTTTCGATCCTAAAGCCGAGTGGTCAATCTTCATGCCAAATGTGGCGATCCCTCAGGTCGAATCAGTGGCATCCGCCAGTCGAGATGCTGACGTGATCATGGCTTTGATCGAATGGCCAGAAATTGTGGGTTTTGATTTCAGTCAAGTCAGAGCTGACAAACCCCAGTGGTTTATCGATGCGCGCAACCAATTTAACCCAGATCAAATCAAGACCTGGGGGTACACCTATGCAGGGATTGGTCGGCCAGCCCATTCATGACACCAGAAGCACACGAACAACCAGTTTTAATAACAGGCGGAACCGGCTTTGCAGGTTCGCATCTGATCGAAACGCTTTTGGAAGCTGGTTATCAAAATCTCCACACCACCAGTTTAAAAGCAGAACACCCTGACTGGCTTCCAGAGTCAGTGACAGTACATCAGGTCGATCTTACCAGTCGCGACGCGACCCTGGCTTTGATCAAAGCCATTCAGCCACACCAAATCTACCATTTGGCCTCGTTTGCGGTAGTGGGAAATAGTTTTGAAAATGCCGAAAGCCTTCTCAAAAACAACATTACCCTACAGCTTAATATTCTCGAAGCCGTGCGCCACCATGCCCCCGAAGCACGCGTACTTTCTATCGGTAGTGCTGAAGAATACGGCGCGGTCAAACTTGGTCCGACAGAAAGA
>CAYQZC010000005.1:13265-15228 GCA_964421945.1 uncultured Pseudomonadales bacterium | reverse complement strand
GCATTGGTTAGCACGCGTCGGATGTTTGTAACTAAATAACTGAGGCTGGTTCTAGCTGATTCGTTAGCTTTCTCTGCCACACCTAATAATCCAGTCGCTAACTCACGTAAATCTTCGTCTCCAGTCCGCTCGACATCATAAAGTAGCTCATTTTTTTCGAGATTTTCCAGCTTACCACCATTCATCACTTTCTCAAGTGATCTGGCAAGTTTTTCGGCAGGAGTGTAGATGCGGGCTTTTTCAGATTTTTGATATCTATCATTGATTTTTATGATTAAATCAAAATAATGACCGGGGTTAAATGTTTCGCTCATACTTTTGAGTATACCTTATTGAATAATCCGCACGCCACCGAGGTCTTCAAATGAAAAATTATGTGAATGATGGATCGAGCCAATAAAGACATTGTTGCGACTGACACGGAAACGATTGGCAAAATACTTTACTACCTCCGGCCCAAATGGCCGCTCTGACTCAACTTCCAGATCTATCGTCAGGTTTGGAAACACTTTGGCATCTTTAAAAGTGGCAAGATATGATTGGAAAGTGGTAAGTAAATGTTCTGATTGTGGAGTCTTCCGGGTACAAAATACTACCGTAATGTTTCGGCTGGTCTCATTTTTGCGAATGTATTCGAGAGATTTATATAATTTCTCAGGATGATGTGCAAATAAAATGATGCGAGGACTGATGACGTGTTCTAATCCAGACCTGATGAAACGATGCAACATCGGGAACGGACGGCTGTACTTCATCAAAGATTCCAAAACATAATCTCGATAAATCATGACTTGGACTAAGATCAGAGCCGGGATAAAGTAGACAGCAAAATAAACCACATTTTTGGGATCAATCAAAATATTTCCGATAATGCCTGCTGTAGTGGCTAAAGCGGCAATGATCACATAGATAATTGGACCTTGGTACGTCCGTTTGAGATCAGGTCGTGTTTCTCGCAAAATGATGTTCCCAACGGCAAAGGCCGTCATCACTCCCAAAAAACTGATAGTGTAAACACCAGCCAGTGAGAGTAAAACTCCTTTTGTCATGGCCAAAATTGACAAACACAGCAGGCCAAACGCGATAACAATCCGATTGGCGTTTTGATTGCGACGTTTGAGTTTTGGTAACAATAAACTACTCGGCAAACAATGGTCCAAAGTCATCCGGTACAACAACCCAGTTGCCCCTACATAGCTCGCCAGCACCGCCCCAGATAGTACTAAAAACGCGTCAAACACCACTAAATACTGTAGTGCCGTACCACCGATGGCTAAAGCACTTTCAGCCAACACAAAATCTTTGACGACTGTGATAGTTTGCAAATCGAGACTTGATAACACTACTAAGGTGATCAAGGGGTTAAAAAGCCAAACACCCATCAACATGTTGCGCAGTGTCAGTCTAAATACTCCCGGTTTTTGCTCTTCGACAAAGTTGGCGCTACTTTCAAACCCAGACACACCGAGCAGTGAAGCTGCAAAGGCGAAAAAAAGTAACTTCCAGCTCCCGCCAATTGCAAATAAAGCTTGAGTATTTCGGAAATTTTCAAAGGCAAATCCCCAGCCATTGTTAGCGATTCCCAATAAACCAACACTTATAAATAACAACATCGTAAAAATATGGAGACTAAAAATAACTCGAGCTACCTTGGCGCTATCTTTGACTCCTAAAATCGTCAGAATCGCAAAGAAAACGATGATAGCGGCTGTGACAGGTAAAACTGGAAATTGATGAAGCACTGTATGGGCATACTCAGCTGCAGTCTTGGCAGAGATCACACTGGTGGCCACATATGACAACACCGTCATCACACCGGCAATCGCAGCTAAGGTTTTACTAGTGGCATTAAGTAAACAGTTATAGGCACCACCATTAAGTGGCAAGGCTTCTACCACTTCGGTGTATACATGTTTATAGAAAAAAAGGACTGCTACTACTGCAAAAAAAACAAATGGTGCGT
>CAYQZC010000005.1:10381-13255 GCA_964421945.1 uncultured Pseudomonadales bacterium | reverse complement strand
AGAGACAAGACGATAAAATATCATTACCAGCGATGGCTGTTGATGAGAATTGATCCAATTTGGAATGATGTGTGGCAGTATTTGAAGACATAACGACCTACATCCATGGTACGAGACAACTCGTACATCTTGCAACTAGATAATTGAAAAAGTGGGTCCATTCGAGGTAAGATGGAGTTATGAAAAAATTGCTCATCCCCGCCCTTCAAACTGTCATGATCTCTACGCTGGCCGTCGGCAGTGCTGTGGCAGTCACTCGAGCTTTTGGGGGTCCAGCTTTTTCTATAAATCAAGTTTCAACCAACAAACAATCGACTTTTGATGTGACTGGGGAATCTAAGATCACCACTATCCCCGATCAAGCCGAAGTCCGGATGGGTATCTCAATTAATGAATCAACTGTCAAAGCTGCCCAAGACAAAGCCAACACTGTCACCAATGCAATTAACACTCAGCTGGCTGGCCTTGGTATCGAGAAAAAGGATATTAAAACTGAAAATTATTCTCTCTACCCCAACTATGACTATCAAAATGGGACAGGACAACGCATCGTGGGATACTCAGTGAATGCAAACTTGGTGGTCACCATCAAAGATTTTGCCATCTTAAACCAAGCTATTGATACTGCTACTCAAGTTGGAGCCAACCAAATCGGCGGAATCACCTTCACACTTTCAGATGAAAAACGTGATGAAACCGAGAAAGAAGCTCGCAAAGAAGCCATCGAAAACGCTAAGAAAAAAGCCAGCGAACTTTCTCGTCTAGCCGGGATGCGTTTAGGCTCTATTGTCAATGTATATGAGTCCCCAATGGGAGATTCTAAAATCTATCCGATGATGGCTGAGTCAGCCATGATGGATGCTCGAGGTGCTGGCGGCGGCTCACCCACCAACGTCGAACCAGGTTCTACCACCTATAGTTACAGTGTGACACTCAGTTACGAAACCTTATAGTCAGGCTTTGCGTCTGGAGTGATTCCGGAGAAAGTAAGCTACCGGTTTACCCCAGGCGACAGCTGCAATAAGTGCACTGGCTAAACAGCCCCACATGTCTGGTGAAGTAGTATTCACTTGCATTTCACCGTGAAAAAATGCTTGATTCAGTTGGGCTGACTGAAACGTTTCCCCTTTTTGGTCGAGAAAAAGGGTCTCATGAGTATTGGTGTAAGGTCGTCGGATCCGAGTCAGCGCCAGCCATTCTCCGTCGTCTGTAGGCTGCTGCATTTCTATCGATTTGGCGGATAATGACGTCAAAAATTTCCAAGTTTGCTCGGAGTGGTCATAGCGCCAAAGTTCATAAGTATGTTCTGTTCGCTGTGAGGTCAAATCTATCTTGAGCAACATAGCAAAGTAATTTTGATCATAGGCTCGAGCGGTAATTACTTGATAGCCAGCTGGAATTTCAAGTTTTTGCAGATCAGCAGTTTCCAAATCAATAAACCAAAGTTGCTTTTTTGAACTACTAGCCTGGTTGGCTTCCAGCACATAGGTGTTGGCGTTGACAATAGGGGTCAAATACCATTGGTCATCAGCATTTTGGAGTTCGACGGTTTTCGTTTCCCCGGTTTTGAAATGAGTTAACGTGATGGCGTGCCAGTTGGTAGTTTTTTTGTCAGGGGTGACTACAACACCGGAGTTGATGGCTGACTGAGCTCCAGCTGGGATCTGATAGTGCTCACCTGAAAGAGTCACAACGTAAGGTAAAAAAGTAGTTTCCTCAGTGGCAGTCGAACTAGGAAAAACACTAATCACCACCTCACCTTGCTCATCTGTACCCAATCGCAATTGTGCATCTTTTAGATTGGTGGGATTCAGACCAGGTAAATCTTCGAGTTTTCCTGTTTCAAAATTAAACAGTGCAAGCAAACCATCTTTTTTCATCACCAATGAACGATGATCGACAATTTGATCAATGAAATACTGTAGCTCAGGATAGGCTCTGGTTCCGGTTTCAAAAACAGTTTGACTTTCTGGATCGAAAAAAATCCGATTTAAGCTGGGTACATTTGGGGCCTGAGGAGTGGCTTCCCAATCGGTAAAAATGCTTAGATCATTTGAGGTGTGTTCGGCATCTGTTTCAAGAGTCATCAAAAAACGAATACCAAGATCCAGCGCAGAACCAAACTTCAAGGCAGCATCTACTGCTAAGGGAACGTGGGCAGGGCTCGATTCGAACCCAATTTTTTTCATGTTCTCACAAATTATTCATTGACTCGAGATTGGTATTCCCAAGTATCGGTATCCACACTGATAATGTCCCCAGTTTTGATAAACAAAGGAGCCTGCACAGTAATACCTGTTTCCACAGTTACTGGTTTCTTGGGAGCATTTACCCGATTACCAGCGGTGGCATCTTCTGAATACGTGACTTTGAGTTTGACGATGGCTGGTAAACGAACGCCGATCGCGGCATCGTTATAAAACAAAATATAAACTGTAATATCAGGCGTCAGGAAGCCTTCACGGCCATCTAAAAGTTCAAGTGCTACAGATACTTGTTCGTAACTGCGAGGATCCATAAACACGGCGTCGGTACCATCAATGTAGAGGAACTGCATTTCTTTACTCGCCACATCAATTTCTTCAATGTTTTCAGTCGATTTGAAAGTGAATTCTTGGGAAGCACCGGTCCGAGCATTTTTTAGTTTGGCTCGAGTAAATGCTGAGCCTTTACCAGGGCTGACGAACTCAGTCTTGGTGACGAGCCAAGGAGCGCCTTTAAACAAAATATAGTTACCTTTTGTGATGTTTCCACCTTTGATCATTGCCATAACAGGGTATTATACCACTCAATACTCGAGTTGGAATACATCCTCAACTGGGAAAAAGAGAGTGTCTTTAATGCTTGGTACATCCGCCATCAGCATCGCTAAGC
>CAYQZC010000005.1:0-10371 GCA_964421945.1 uncultured Pseudomonadales bacterium | reverse complement strand
GCCACCGGTGGGTGGAAAACCACTTTTGAGAGCTTCGATAAAGTCTTGGTCGATCTCGTAGGGCGGCCGGTTTTCTGCTTTTCTGAGAGCTAAATCTGATTTGAGTCTCATTTCTTGCTCGGCAGGGTCCAACAATTCTGAAAAAGCGTTGCCTAGCTCAATACCGCCGAGATACCATTCAAATCTTTCGGCAAATCGAGGATCTGAAGGTTTTTTCCGTGACAGAGCAGCCTGAGAAGCTGGATAGTCACACAAAAATATTGGACGATCAAATGCTGCGATGCTTGGCTCTATTTCGTTAAGAAAAATCTGGTTGTAGGCTTCTTCCCAAGTGGTACTTTCAGTGACACTATACCCTTTTTCTCGAGCACTGGCTCGAAGTTTTTCTTCATCGAGTAGTACTTCGATCGAAATTCCTGCAAATTGTTCAAATGCCTCAGCTACAGTGAGGCGCGGCCAAGGCCGCGCCAAATTAAATTCTCTGCCTTGGTATACAAACATCGATGATTCGGCATCGATCCACTCAGGCTTTCCTTGAGCCTCTCGGGTGGCAGCCACACACCACTCAAATAATTCCTCACAATCAGTCATGATATCTGTATAGTCAGCTTCAGTCCGATACCATTCCAGGATCGTAAATTCTGGATTATGTTTAGTGCTGTATCCTTCTCCATTGCGAAAACTTTTGCAGACTTGAAAGATTTTGGGCAACCCAGCTGCCAAGATTTTTTTCATGGCATACTCAGGACTGGTAGTTAAAAATCCTTGCCGATGTTGCCCTTCGGCAGTCCTCAGTTCACTACTGAAAAAATCCAAAAAGGTCTCGGTACTTGGTGTTTCCACCAAAAGTGGCGTTTCGACTTCCCAAAAGTCTTGATCTTTGAAAAATGTCCTGATCGCGTCGATAGTTTGCTCACGTGTTTTATAAGCAGTCAGATGATCTGGATTTGCTTTGATTTTCTGCCATGTTTTGGTGATCATAACAATATCATTCCTCAAAATACTTCATTGTTATTGTAACTGCTTCTGCAAGAGTAAAAGTTTTCCCGATTTCGGCCACTTTACTAATGCCTCTTTTAGAGCCGTTTCTGCATCTGGCTTTTTTTCTAAAGCCAGATGGGCTCTTATCTCAGCTTCGACAAAATCAATCACTTCCGGATAATCACGGGCTAATTCTTGAGACAAAGTCACCACTTCTTCATGCCGTTCGAGCCGGACAAGCAACTGTAGAAGTGTCACCCGAGCAATATCAAAACGAGGACTTTTAGCAATCGCAGCCCGCAGCTCAGCTTCACATGATGCTATCTCCCCCATCTCTCCATAGGTCAGCGCCAAGTTGTAGTGTGTCTGAGGATAAAAGTCACCCAAAGTAATCGCTGCTTGGTAATGTTCAATTGCTTTTTGATAGTTATTCACGTCACTGTATGCCATAGCAAGATTGTTATGAATCCGTGGAGTTTCTACATACTGCAGCAAATATGGATACAAACTCAAAGGTGATCGCCAGATCCAATTTTGTCGAATAGTGAGGAGTACATACACTCCCACCATTACACCCAAAAAGATGCGCAGTGTTTTATCTATACTTTTGGCTCGATGGAAATACCATCTGGTATCTCTCATCAGTAAAGTCATCCCAGCAATAGCCACACAAACTCCAATCAGCGGTACGTACAACCAATGCTCGTACAATAATCCATTGATCGGAATAATTCCGGAAACTGGCGCCAACATACTCGCCGTCCACCACCCACCAAATAAAATCCAGCCAGATTTTCTCTTTTGCCATTCATACCAACATAGTCCAATCCAAACTAATCCTGCCACCAACACTAAGCCTCCCCAAATGGTGAATGGGGTGAGATAGATCGGTACATCTCGTTCCATGTGCAACGGATATGGCCATACGATCAATCGGGCATATTCTGCTAGGACACGGGCAAAAGTAGACAGTCTGACCACAATGCTTTCGGTATAGACGTTCTGAGTTTCATATAAGTTGAGCGTGTTTCCAAAATTAAGCACCGTCAGTCGTAACCCCATGTACATTGCCGCTACTAGACCCAAACTCACCAACCAACCAGATACCCACTTCCATTGCTGCTGATATCGCATCCCGATGGCGACTGCCACCGCCAATCCAGCAATAGCAATTTCCTTGCTGAGTAAAGCTAAAATAAAACTTGTCACACTCAAGCCTAGCCAGATCCACCTTGGTCGTATGTGGGCTTGATTTTTTGACTTTTTTAAGCCAGTTACAGCACACCAAAAACTGGCTAAAAGCCACATGGCATATAGAGAGTCTCCTCTGGAGTTCATGTAAACCACTGCTTCAGTCTGGATCGGATGGACCCCAAAAACCATCGCCATCCACCAAGACATATATTCTGGTAAGCCTAGGCGACTCAACAACTTATAAAGGATCACCGCGGCTATGATATGAAGCACAGTATTAGTCAGATGAAAACCAAGCGGCCTCAATCCCCAAATCATCCGATCGATGGTAAAACTAATGGTCGTCAATGGACGATAGTAATTACTTTGATGCCCTGCACCTTCGATGATGTTAGTGGTAAAAATCTTGTCGATGTACAACAGACTTTTTGTGTATTCATTTTCCTGAATAAATTGCTCATCATCCCACACAAATTGATTTATAAATGAAGGTGCATATGCTACAAAAATCACCCCCATCAAAATCAACACTTTCAACTGATTTTTGAGAAATGCTGTAAACATAGGCTGTTACTATAGTACTGGAAAATGCAGTTTTCGGTTGAAGAAAAAACTTAAACTCAAAAATCTAAACCAGAAATAGCGCCCTGTCGCTTGGTCTTCCAGGGATGCTTGATCTCTGTTACTTCGATATGACTCGATATCCATTTTTGCCAGTCCGAGGTGACACGGCGGCCGGTAACAACTAAATGGGTGCCGTTTTTTTCCGCTACTGCAACCACTTCATTTAAGAATTTTTGAAGATCAACCAAATCGATCAAAGACCTATCAATATTTTGAGCAATTTCTGAGACAGTATCGATACATTCATCCAACACTACCACCGCATATTCAGCAGAAGAAATTTTTTCTCGAGCTAGCTGCAGTCCCTGGTATGCTCGCTCACGATGATACTGATAAGCTTCGTTTCCCGATACTCGATCAAATTTTGGCGAGCCAAAAAAGCCGAGCCCCATCGGATGAAACTCAAGCTTATCTGGTTCCTTGATAAAATGTTCAAATTGATGCTCATTAATGGCCCAGGTCAGATCTCCCTGTTTTTTTTCTTTAAACCATTGGATCACACTAGCTTTTTTGCCTTCAGAAACTGCCTGAAGCGCGATACCCAAGGCGGTGCTAGTTTTTCCTTTACCAGTCCCTACGATTGCAGTCAGCGGCCCTTTCGACAGCTCGCTCCGTTTAAAATCAGAAATCAAATCATACTCAGCCTCACGATCAGTTGCTGCGGCATCTATGACCATCCAATGTCCTGCTCTGGCAGGCTCACCACCTAACTGATCCTCAGCCAGTCTCCAGCTTGGTCCATCTAGGCAGATAAATAGCTGTTGGGTCAAGACTTTTTTTGCATCAAAATCAGATGAAAAATCAGCAGTCACGAACCATTGCAGCTGATCTGGATCAAGTAATAACCCCTGAATTTGCTTAAACAATGCATGGTGCTGAGTCAGCTCAGTCGCGATTATCACCAGCCTCCAGCCTTTCCCGATGGCCCGCATGAGGCTACCCAGCTCCGTCAGAATTCCTAATTCCTGTGAAGCCTGATACGCATATTTCATTCCCATATTGGCTGAGCATACCATGTTTTTTTTGATTTTATGCTACAATCCGCCCACGAACTCTTGGCAACTGCCAATGAGAGCTCGTTAATAGTTGAGAGCAAAAAAGTAGTCCCTTTCCAAGTAAGGTTTCGCGCAAGCTTTGTCGAGTAAAGGAGGTAGCCATGCTACCCAAATTTCAGCGCGCAACAAAATTAACGCTGGCACTCGCCAGTGGGACCATGATCGTCGTCCTCACCATAATTGGGTGGACGATTGAACTATCCCTACGTTTTGTTGGCATAACTTTGTTCGGCACTGCGGTTATCCACTTGAGCGCCTATGGCATCATTGTCATGATCAGGTTCTTTGCGCAGATTTATTTTGCGCGAAAGAATAATGCCTGGATCAGGCTGATTGTCAGAACTCCTCTGGTGGACGCAGTGAACGAGCTCTACCAGGTGGATGCTAGGCATCTTTTAAAGTTCAAAGGTGACTATGAATCTTTCCGTCAAAGAATGATGAGACTTGACCCTCGGATCGCGGCAAACTGGCCGGCTGTGGGCAGGTATTCACTCAAGTATCTTCACTACCAATATAGTGTTGGAGTCGAGATGCCAGTTTTCGGTCTAGATGTGGCTGAAGTCGAAGATTCCGTCAACAGTCTGCTCAATATGAGCTACCCTCTTGATTGGATCGTAGTGGTTCTGAATGATCCTACCAACCATAAGTTGCAAGCAGATTTGCATGAACTTATGCAGCGAATGCCCCCCCATGTCAAACTCCTCGAATCTCCTGAAGCACACAAACGAGCCGCCATGGCTATGGGTTATCGGTTTTTGATCAATGATGGCGAAAACTTACTGCTAAACATCGATGGTGATACGGTCGTTGATGTGGACGGTCTCTTAAATGGGATGCGTCTTTACGATCATGATCCGTCGATCGTGGGTCAGACTTCCAACGTCAAAATCAGAAATCGTGGCCTGAATCTCCTGACAGAAATAACCTACCAAAGATATTGGCAAGCCAACAACGTCGAGCGAGCTGCTCAAAGTTGGTTCCGAGCGGTGACCTGTATGTCAGGCCCGTTCATGCTGATTGATAAATCCGTAGTTCAAGAAATTCTGTCGATTCCTCAAGCCTGGGAATTCCAAACCTTTCGTGGGTTTCGAGTCGGCCCAGGTGATGATCGTCGCATGACCACTGAGTGCCTCAAACGAGGCTATGGCGTGTGTTACAACCCAGACATCATAGTCTGGACTGATTGTCCTGAGGATATGCCAAGGTTTCTCCGTCAACAACTCCGGTGGAGTCGGAGTGCTTACCGGGAATTCTTTGATAGTTTTACGTGGATGTGGGGAATGCCGCTCTGGTGCATCCAGGACCAAATCTACTTGGCCCTCTTCCCGCTCTTACTGCTGGGGATCATTGGCTCAGTCATCACTGGTTTCTTTATGACCAGTGTGACCGCAGGAGTCATCACCGGTGCAGTGAGTATCGCACCGTACGTCGCCGTAGTAGTTTTCATCAACCTAGCGCGTACTGCTTACGCTGTGGCATGTAACCGCGACTGGCGGTTCTGGCTCAGCTTTTCTTACCTGTTCATCCACATCAGGTATCTGATGGGGATCAAGTTCAACGCTTTAATCACTCTTACTGAGTCTAAGTGGCTCGGTCGGAAAGGCGTCTAGCGCTTTGCTCTCAACTAAACAGTTCAGACCCTCCTTAAACAAGAGGGTCTTTTTTCAATGTAAAACACTCTTTTGGGAAAATTAAAAAGGCAACTTCTCTAAAGTATTCGCGATGTATAAAGCACCCAAGCCGGTAATACTACCTGCGTATAACAAGATGCGGATCAGTTGATCGCGGGACTGACGCTTGGTTTCTGGATCGGTAAGCTTTTCACCATATTCCGGCAAATCAAGGTAGTCAAATTTGTGACTTTTGGTTAATTGTTCTCTATTTACTGACATAATCTAGTTTTTGGCTTGTCTTCACAAGCTTTTTCCTTAGTTGGACTAGATTATATCCTTTTTTTTAAAATATAGGATGCTTACCTGATGTGTATGTGTAATCGGTACTTATAAGGGGCTCAATTGGCTTGAGGAGAGGCCGAAGGGCTAGCTGTAGAAGTAACAGCTGGGGTGGGTGCAGGGGCGGCAGAAAATGAGGCCGTTCCAGCCACTTCACCCTGAGTTGCTAAGTCTGGTGAAGGTGTTGGTGATGGCATTGGAGATGGTGTTGGTGAAAAAGGCGTCGATGAAGGCACAGGAATAGATATTGGAATTGGAGAAACTGCTTCTTTGTTTTCACTTTGTTCCAAAACTTTGACTTGAGACGTGCCAGCCTCTTGTACCAGAGCTAACCAAGAAAAACGAGCCTCTTGTGCTAATGGTTGTGCCAGCTGGAGCTCGAAGCTGGTCCGGGAAATAGCGGCGACTGTGTACTCGCTGACAAGTGATCCAACCTCGGGGGTGACATAGACCACTGGGTTGCTGGGGAATTCTGATTCGAAAACTAGTTGGACCCTGGTCGCTCCAGCTGGCACCACGAGCACGCCGGCAGTTTGATTGGTGACAGTGATCGGTCCCCTCACCTTCAAGCCAGCCAAAAAGTGTACTGGAGCTTGGAAAATTGCTTCAGTTTTAAAAACGACTTTAGCGATAAATTGCCAAACCTGATTTTCCCAGCTGACATACTTACCAAACGCCAATTTACTGATCATCGGCAGCTGGGCTACATCCAACTCAGCTCTGACTGCAGAAAGCGCAGCCCCTGTCTGGGTATCCTGCAAATAAATCAACTGTTCGCCCGATAATGCTTCGACCAACCTGAGAGCTTTGGTCATATCGGCGTTAATGGCAGCACCACCTCGCTCAGAATAAAACGCCCATGCTAGCTCTTCACTTCGGCCATCTGGAATCAGAGAAAAGTTATGAGGTGACAAGGTGGTCACATTGCCAGCCTCATCACGCACTTGAAGCTCGTGGCTTCCAGCAATATCCACGGCAAATAACTGGACCCCGTCTGTGATGCTGGTGCTGGGAGCGGTGCTACTAGCCAGGGCTAACACATTTGCGGCATTGGTCCCAAAGGTGGTGGCTCCAATCCCGACACCACTCGGATCGATCCGCATTCGTTCGGTATTGCTGTTAGTAAAAAAGCGAATGTTTCCGGTAGTATTCGAGGCGCTGTTAACACCAATTTGGACCACACCAGTCGATGCATAGTTATATAGCTGGACATTATTTCCACTGGTATATGCTAAGACAGACCGAGCTGAACCAGCGCTGTCTTTGATCCGATAGGCTTGATTATTTTCTAGCCAAACATCTCCTCCTGCCACATGTAATGGCGCTCCGGGCGTGGCAGTACCTATCCCCACCCGAGAATTGGTGGTATCAAAGTAAACAAAACTGGCACCCGATGAATTTTGGATGACTAAGCCACTAGTAGCATCAATCGTTGGGCGCCAGGCAGCACCAACAGCTGACACGATTGATCCGTCACTGGCTATTCGCAGCTGAGTGGTCCCTGAGCTGGAAGCCGTCAAAATATCCTGACTACTTGCTAGTTGATTGATAATAACTGCGGCGTTACCGCCACCATTTTTGGCCAGATGCAACGGAGCGGTAGGTGTAGATGTCCCGATTCCGATAGTATCTTGAGTAGCATCGACCACAAATAAATTGGCATCGTTATCACCTTTGATCACTGTGTTGTATGCCTCAGCTAAATTATTGAGGACGATTCCTCCATCGAGCCACAAAATACCCGTGGCTCCTCGACGCAGCGTCACGTCAGTGGCATTGGTCCCATCTCCCCACCTTAACCGTCCATCAGAGGTACCCACCCATCTACCATTGGCATCACCCTGGATCTGGGTCCGAAATGCTTCAGAGTTACTGGCCGAACGCTGGACCCGGAATCCTCCGGTGGTACCGATAAAAAATTCATCCCCAACTACGTTGCCGTATTTGGTAAAAGTAGTGTTTGTGCCGTTGGCACCTTGTGTGAAATTACCAGTCATGGTCAATGCACCTTGGTAATCGACCACAAATTTGTCTATGGACTCATTGCGCAGTCTCAGTAAATTGCCAAGTGTACCACCAGTTTCTGTCGAATCGACATACACACCTTGGGCTCTGGTCCCTGATCCACGCAGATCGATCGAAAGCCCTGAGGCACTCGAGTCGTTGGCTGAACCTGGTCGATAATGGGAAACTTTGATGGTCCCGCGGTTTAATTCATATCCGATCACACCTACAGTCGAGTCATTGATGTTATTGCCAGTCACAGATAATGCATTCGATGAAGAATCATTGCTGTTGCTGACGATTTCGACGGCATTGGAAGAACCATCATAGTTCATGTAAAAAGCCGCCTGTGCGTAAGCTGAGTTATCGACTTTGACATTGATCATGTTGCCATTGGCAGAGGCTCCACCGTTTGAATAAATCCCAAGTCCGGTACCAGTATTATTGGTGTTATCAATAAAAATAGCTCCTCCTGAGGAACTCAAGTACCCAGAGTCGCCAACGTATGATAGTTCAAGTCGACCCTCGTTAGTGACTGCAAATGGTCCACCTGCGCCGATCGTGAGTGGATACGTCGCACCATATGAAGTGACACTGGTAAAAGTAGCCGATGTCGAAGCGATGGAAGCAGTGATGGCTTCCCAGGTTGGCAATTTGTCTGCACCATTGGATTTTAGATATGTGCCACTCTCGCCTTCTCCCAAAACTCCCAAGCCTTTATTGTCATTGATGTATAGCATCCTATTACTATCAAGAAGCGATAAATCAATGTTATCGTCGATAATTGTTTCAGTTTTTTCGACTATTTTTTGGATCACCTGAGTGATAATCCCCGCCTCGGTTGTGCCCGCCTCAGCTAACGAAGAAATATCCGAAACTACCTCAGTCGTATATGCGTCATCAGATTGTGTAACTTTATCAAGTACCTCAAAGGTCTTTTCAGGTAACGAGACCACATCCATCGCGACCGAAGTCAAAACAGCAATTCCAAAGATAGTCACAGCACGCAAAAACCACCAGATCATGTCATCGTCATTGTAGCCAAGAAATAGCCTGGAATGAAGGTTACAAACTAGATCACCCAAACGATATGCGTAGCAGCATCCAGAAAAAACCCAAAGAAAAACCCGTTCTCTATCTTGAAGATAAAAAACGGGTTTGGTGTATTGCCGATTTTTAGAATGAGGCCTCCAAAAGTTTGGCAACCAGCCCAGAAAAACAGCTCAATCGGCGGGGGCGACCCTCTTTGACTTTTTTAGCCTCAAAATCCGACTTCAGCTGGAGCAAAGCATCCTTGATGCGCGGCTCAAGTTCCCAAGCACCCAAGATTTCTTGGACTGTACTCAAATCAATCGAGTAGGCCCAAACACCGGGTTCACCAGCATTGTTAACGCCGGTGACGATGCCATAGGTGTATCGTAAATTCCGAAGCTGGCAGGCCTCAGCCTCTGAGGCGCCACGCTCGATATAAAACGAAATCCAATCCTCCTCGGTAAACCGAGGGATTTTGTCGTACAACAATGCACGCTCCTTTGAAAATAAAAACGAACAGAATACCAGGGAATTATACCCGACTCGGGAGCAAAATTCAACATTATGGGTCTTAAAAGAGTCTTAACTCTATTGGCCAGTGTATGCAGGCATCATGCCTTGAGCTTCAGCGGGAATACTTGGCATGGTAGCTCCGGCTGGCAAGGTCCCGGCTGCTGCTCCGTTAGGAGCCATCATACTCGAGAGATCCGTAAACACCACATCAGTTGGTGGTGTAAATTCAGCGTTACCAGCGGTGAATGGCGTACAGTTAATATCATATTCGTTTTGCATATTTTCCCAGGTGCTTAGGTCGCCATTTTTGGGCGCTGCCGGCACGTCTGCTGTAGGCGGAGCCACAGACTCACCACTAGGGATCGTCATTTTCATACCTTGCTTGGTGGCAGGATCCCAGATCATCATGATGGTACTATCAGAAACCATTTTCATTTCTTTAGCTGGTGTGTTCCCCACTGCAGGTTGCATCATCGACATGGCTACTTTGTCGCCTTTAAGAGCGTAGGTGATCGCCTGTGAACCATCTTTAGCTTTGACGTCACACTTGAAAGTCTGGCCCGCTTTGATTTTCTCGGCAATCGCTGCTAAACCTGAAGGTGCTGCTGGTGAAGGTTGGGGCGAAGCACCAAGATTGGTGGTGGGCTTGGAAAAAGGCTGGCAGGCTGCCAGTGTAGCCATACTTAGTACTGCGATGGAGGCTGCCAATACTTTTCTCATATGAGACTATGCTACTTCCCTACAGACACAAACGCAAGTTGAATCAAAAAAAATCCTCCCGACACACATCGGAAGGATTGAAAATTCTGGTACCATCACCAAGCGTTAATGATCTTCTGAAAATCTTTGAAGAACCTAACAATGGTATCGAAGTTGACTTGTTCGAGTGTGAAATGTGCAACGGGAATCATTTCCCTCATATTCACCCCCATATCAGTGACTTCTGGACCAGGGATTAGCAACGCGATCGTCAGATCCACTGCTGTTACCTCTCTCAGATTTGCTGGAGTACCCGG
>CAYQZC010000004.1:0-15559 GCA_964421945.1 uncultured Pseudomonadales bacterium | reverse complement strand
TCATGGCTAAAAAGCTGAAATAAGCTTGAAGCTAGGCAAAATAATTTTCATTTTAGAGTGTTTTCTCAAGGCAATCACAACTGGTTTTTAGGCCCATAATATTGACATTTTGGGTATTTTCTGGTATACTACGCAAGTTAGTTTCCTCAAGTAGATGCCTGATCTTTTCGGGCTATATGAGGGGTTCTTTAACAACCTAGGATAATGTTTTCGCTTCCCTTCGGGGATTTGACTAAGTCATTACTTCCAGATCAGGAGCTGAAGCCTCGCTGAGGGGATTGAGCAATGCTCAATACAGTCGGCAATTGCTGGCTGTTATTAAAACTGTTCTGGAGAAGAAAAATGACCACTACCCGTTCTACCTACTTCGGTTTTGCCGTTGCTGACGGGATGTTTCCCGCTCAAGCAAAAGTGACTCGTAAAGTTATCACTGTCGAAGTCGTTCGAGAAATGGTTGCTGCTGGCGTGAAGCCCGCGCTCAACCCCACACACAAGTCCACTATTGATGCCATGCGCTCGCGCTTTGGCATTGAGGTGGAAATCCCTGAAAAGGCCCCGTTGATCAAGCTGGTCCCAGGGGATCAGGTGGTTGTGATGTCGGTTCGTGGATTGCCCCGCCGAGAAGACGGCAAGGGGGAGTACACCCCCGAAGAAATTGCCGCCGCGACTTTCGAGTTTTCGCTGTGGGAAGTGTTGCCAGAAGATACCTTCGTGGTCTCCGGCTCATATCTGCGCGCTGCTCAAAGCGCCCAGGTCAATGTGGCCGGCAGCGTCGGCATGGACGTGGGCGTGTATGCCCTCGATCACTACGCCAAGTTTATCTTGGCAGGTGATTTTGCCAGTGCAGACGCTCTGACTCGGCTCTTCCGCGCCGAAGCGGAAGGCAAGATCCAGATGTTTGGGTACCGTCCCAATAGCATTTGGATTGTAGCCGAGGGGCATGTTGGTCTACAGTACCCGTCTTTGGCAGAAGCAGTCGCTTTTGTCGAAACCCTCGGTGCACCCGTGGTTGCCATTGAGGCGCCCGCTGCACCCGAAGAAAAGACTGCTGAAGTTCAGGCCCCTGTGGCCGAAACTCCAGCCTCCTAAAAAAAGTCCTAGGTAAAATTAACCCCCGTGTACTACGTACCGGGGGTTTTTCGTGCGAAGAATAATAGACTATTGATTCGCAATTTTTCTTACATTTTGAACAATTTTTTCTGATCCATTCAAAAACAGCGGATCGATACTTTGGGCCGCCAGCATAGCTTTTTCAATCCATGACTGAGCTTGGCCTTCGGCGCTCATTAATGTGGTAAGTTGGGCCACGATGTGTTCGGTCTGAGCACGGCGAGCGATGCCTTTCTGTTCAAAAATCATTCGGATGTTATGTTCCCATTCACCCCATTCCGCTAGTGTCAGCAGGAAACAACCGGCAGCGGCTGCATCATAAGCCATGTCTCCAGAGGGTTTAGTCACAAAGCCATCTGCCCAAGGAAACCCGTATTTGATAAGTTGTTCGTTAGCATCGACGATCTGAGGGTGCTGGATAAGCCGAAGTTTTTGCTTAGGATCGGTGAGTGGCCCGACCTTGACGCGGTTTGCTTTGGCTAATGATCTGACCAAGTCACAAAAATCGGCGTTAGTGCCACCATACACCAAGAGTTGCAACTGGTTGTCTTTCTGGCGGAGCAGCGGAATCAATTGCTCAAGAACAGTTTTGATCTCGGCTTTATTGGTACCCAAACCTCCAGTAGTGATACATAGTTTCAGATTTCCACTTCTCCAAGGATGTTTTTTGGCTCGGAGCGCCACGACTCGAGGATCGACAGGCGGACCAGTGACGATCACTTTTTCAGGATCGATTTTCATGCCCCTGATGTAGGCTTTTTCCAAAAACTCGATTTTTGTCCGGTCATCAAATACACAGAAAAACATGTTAGGCCGATCAGCATTGGAAAGATAATCATCTCGAACATGAGGATCAGTGATGACTTGGATTACGGTTTTGCCTTGTTCTGCCAGGATATTCCCAGCTGCAATGTGGAGAGAAAGGATAGGTGAAGAGACACTTTCTGTCAGGTGGAGGAGTGGTGGCGTGATACTGGTAAGGATCGGCAGTTTGGAGCGACCGAAGCGATCGACTAAGTCTTTGGCAAGTTTGAGAATCGGATGCCGAGCCAAAGTCCTACCGACTTGTTGGGTAAACTCGATTTTTTGCCACTCTTTTTGACTGACATAGTTGGTGGGGTCGACGGCCCATGCTTTTTTGGGATCCATAGTCTTGCCCCAAGCTTCCATCAAAATAGCCAAGGTCATAGAATAATGTGCGCGTGATAGCACGATATCGGGGGAGTCATTGTTGGCGGGGAGACCATACCAATCTTTGAGATCTTCGCGAAAAGTGGCTGATACCGTCACGATCGGCAGAGCAGTGGTCGACAAAGCAGCTTTGTCTTTAGCGAGAACTTGGGAAAGTCGGGTGTCGAGCAGTGATGGCATGGTGACAGTATACGAAGTTTCTTGTTATTTTGTCATGCCGAAGATACGCTATAATAGCCAGATCCGGATAGGGCTATGATGTAATGGTAGCATTAAGGTCTCCAAAACCTTCCGTCCAGGTTCGAGTCCTGGTAGCCCTGCAAATATCCTATAACATTTGACATTTCCCTTATTTTCGAGTAAAATTAGGATGTTTCCGCGAGGAAGCACTTTAACTTCTCTTTTCTCTCAAAGGAGACCAGGCAATGGATCTTTTGCCCGTCACGATAGGTGACATGAATTGTTTTATGGATGCAAACACCAAGAGGTTGTATGGAGCTGTAAATCTCCAAAGACTTGTCAAGTGGTTTGCTGATGACAAACCAACTCTCATGTTTGAATCATGGGGAGCCATTCGAGTGCTCTCAGTTCTTGAAACAGGTGAGAAGCTGGTTTTAGTAACCCAAGCTCAAGATGCTAATATAATCTTCAGGGTTAGAGAAAATGAAATTCACTATTTCAACTGTTTTATTGGTTTGTTAACTGGATGGGAAATAAATCCAGACAACGAATCGGTGACAGGCAGAATGTTGGAGTTCTTTATCACTAATCAAGGCAAAAGGACGTATGTCCCACGCACTTATCTTTACAATCTTACCTCAGGTGAGAAGATAAAGATCTGAAGCAAGTATAGTTAGCGAGTGATGATTTGAGATCGAGGTAGAAACCTCTAAAGGAAGTAAGAAGATGGACACCATCAAACAAAGTGATGAACTTTGCTAGCCCTTAGACGATGTAAATCGCGCTAAGGGCTCTTTTGTATATGAAGAAGCTTTAATCTAAGTAGTGGCTCTAACCTGCGTTATACTATTTGAATGACAGAAGAATCTGTTTTCAAGCCTGTTAGCCGCTCACCTGTTGAAGATCCTCGAACTAACATAGATCCCGCTATTGCAATAGAAATTGACCATAGTGTCGCAGCTATCAATAATGACTATTTAATGCAGATTGCTGAGCAAGAAGGTTTGCAAAGTTGTTTGCCCACTTCGTTGCTGAATGGTTTGGTTCACTTAGGTGTCATATCGACCGAACAAGCTGCAACTTTTCAGCGAACTCTGACCACAGAAAATCGTGACCTGTTCAGTAAGAGAACTTTTGGTGAGTCAACATTAGAAGTTATGGCTGCGCCGACTTCAATCCTCTTAGATCGGATAAAAAAAACATTAGGCGTTGAGTTTAAGCATCAAGTTATTGGAGTTAAATCATTATCCAGTCCTGAACTGATAAGCCTTATTCAACAGAAACTTATGAACGATTCTGTAGTAGTGGGAGGTGACCAGAACCACGCAGTTCTTATGATTGGTTATGATCGCACCAACTCCATTATTAAGGTTATTGACCCCTATCAACCTCAAACCCAAGTTGAAAAACCACTTCCAGGTTTTGTAGACCAAATAATAAGATCTGGAGAACCATGGCTAACGGTACTAAGTAAATAGGTTCTCACGTGTTCCACGATTACTTGTCCTTATTCTTCGCTAGCATGCCCTGAAAGTATAGCGATCAACTTCACCAGTCCCCAAGCAATGACCGCGTAAACGACCATGGCGACTAAGGTCGAGGGTTCCATGATAGCTTTGACCTCGGCTCCGGGAGCGACGGCAGAAGAGAAAATGCTCTTGAATGGCAAGATGAGGAATTGGGTAAAGCTATAGATAGCAGACACAAAGCCACTGCCGGGATTTGCACCTGTGATTTTCAAGATAAAACGAAAGCCGAGCGCCAATTCAACTATTCCTGCGATGAAGAAAATGATGTTGGCTACCATCTGAGTTTGAGTATCTTTTGAATTTTCCACGGTGCTGGTGGCTACCCCGGCATTGGTACTTTTGGTAACTGTCTCTTTAATTATATTTTGCATATTTTTTCTTTCTTTAAAAATTAACGGTGAAACTGACGGCCAAGGAGAATGAGAACGACGGCACCAAGAACAGCCACACCTAGGCTATATAAATTAAAACCTGTAACGCCAGCTTGACCAAAGAAGTTGAGAACGAAACCACCGACAAACGCGCCAACGATGCCTAAGATGATATCTTCTAGCCAACCGTGATCATTTTTCATCAACAGACCAGCAATCCAGCCAGCACCTGCGCCTAGCACAATCCAAAGTATTATATTCATACCGTTATTCTTTCTTTTTATCTGCACTCTAAATGAGTGACCAGGGAATATACTTTCACTATACTCTTTATTACAGGATTAGATACTGTCATCGCTGAAACTTGTTAAGTTATACTGGATGTATGGCTAAGCAGGTAATACATTCTAAGCGTGAGTTTTTAATTGGTATTTCATCACTGTTACTTGGTGTAGTTTTAGGTGTTTTTGTTACGAACATAAAACCGTTTTTGGGAAGTTTGTTACTGCCAACATCTGATAAAAATCAGCTTAACAGCTTTCAGAGTAAGCGTGTGCCTTTTTCTTTTAAGTACCCTAACGATTTTAAAATTGCTGTTCAACCAGATTGGGCAGTGTATCAAGATAGAGACAGAGTAGAGGCAATTAATTTAGGGACACTCGATGCTGCCCCCAATGCTGGCGGGCCCGCGACAGGCTATATTTTAGTAGAGAAAACAGAAGTATTGACCGATGAAACCCTAGAACAAAAATTGAAGCAAGAGTATGAGCAAGAAACTGCTGAGATGAAATCAGAAATGAGAAAAACAGGCTATTCTTTTTCTAGACCAGCACCGACTTTTACAAAAGTTAAAGTTGGAAATGCAGATGGTGTTAAAGTGACATTAGAAAATCAGAATGGTGACGCAAATTTTGCTCCAGTTTGGGAAACATACTATGTCGAGAGAAGAGGGCTAAGATACATCATCGGATTAACCACCATGGACAAAGTAGAAAAAGCTAAATTTGAAAGTCTATTGAGCACTTTTGATTTTCAGTATTAGAAACAAAAACTGAAGATCTGGGTGAGAGAGATACTCATCAACCCACTTTGCTATAATCCGGCCATGGCTGATACAGAACTTCTTCGAATAGGACTAGATTTAGAAAAAACGAAGCTACCGGCGATCGACCGAGAATCAATGTTGTACCAGGAAATTTTTGGCCAAGTACAAGCCGAGTATGATCGCGTGTCTTTACTGTGGTTTGGGAGGATGAAAGACATTGCTCAAACCCTCAATGTGACAGAGCAACTGGCAACAACTGTTTGGTTTGCGGAAACCGTTTTGAACATGTCTGAGCATCCCACCTTTAAGTTTATGTATGGATTTCTGATGGGACTATTCAATTATCGTGGTTATTGTTGGGAAGATGAAAGTGGGAAAGTACATATCGGTTTGGATGAGGGTTGGTTCGAATCACTGATCGAAAGCTATGCTCATGCTGCTCCATCACCCAAAATTGCCACCAAAATAATCGATATAACGATCGCGGAAGAAGTTTTTCATGCTTTTATGCGGCAGTACCATCCAGAATTGGCTGAAGAAAATATTTCAGCCAATAACTCTGTAGACACCAGTGAGTATTGGGACAGCTGGGGAGAAAAAGCCGCCAAAGAATTTGCATTTTGGTTAGTGAATCAAATGGCTGCGACAGACCTCGCCTAAATCTTTTTTTTCAAAATCAAACTATCCCGCACAAAGCCCATGCGTTCATAGGTTTCGATGGTGGGAGTATTTTGGTAAAAAGCTTCGAGAGTGATGGATTTGCATCCCGGTGATTTTATGTGTGATAAAAATGTTTCAAGTAATTTTTTGCCCAAGCCAGAGCCTCGGTGACTAGTAGTCACAAACCAATCAACAATCTCTGCTTCGGGGCTGAAAGTATAGTGAGCTTTTTTATTGACATGCCCAGAAATATAGCCTACTACCTGGGATTTGATTTCAGCTACATATATGATTTCGTCAGTTTCAAAATAAGACTGAATGGTGTCATGTGCAAAGGCTCTTGGATCATCAACACTGAGGAGATCTTTTACCACACCAGATAATGTTTGCTGCATGTTGAAAAGAGAATAAAATTCAAAAAAAAGTTCTTTTAAAACAGTTACATCTGTGGGTTTTGCTAACCGAATAATAATAGGAGAGTTTGGATTTTGGATGACTGTAAACATACAGACAGTTTAACAGACCTCAGACAAAAAACCCTGACAAGTAAGATTTTAGAATCCTGTAATAGTTTGTTTTTACGCCTTTTTTTGATATAATATAAGTCCGAATAAACATGAAGCATCTTGAAAAAAAGGAAAACCAAGGATGTGGAAGTGGTTGTTTCGTAGTAATTTAAATTTTAGATTGATGGGCCAGTTGGGCATGTTTGGCGAAGATGCCAAGCTGGATGCAGACGAGGTCGCTGAAGAGCAAGTGCTGGGATGCTTGCTGATAGCAATAATCATCGCCCTAGTTGGCGGTGGTTATTTTGCTTTGAAAGCATTAAACATTATCTAAACAATGAGGGGTGCCCGATTCAGGGCACCCTTTTAATTTCAAGAGCTTTTTTTGCAGAGAGAGTAACTTTACCTTTGTGTCCCCAGATTCTTTCGTAAGCCCTGCTAGGTTGACTGGTGTGAATTATTTGATATGGTTTTCCTTCACCAGTTTGATTTTCTACTAAATCTTTGAGCTGTTCTCTTGTGCCTACAAACGCATGGTTATGACCTTTGATAAATTGTCCGATGGTGATATCGACAATTATTTCGGTTCCAGTATCTGTTGTGATGCTTAGATAGGTATGAGCGCTCAAATCTTTTGCCTCGCTTAATTTTTTATCTGCCATAATACCTTCGTCGATTAGAGCCTCGTGTAATGCCTCTGAAAATGTCCCACACATGCCATATAGAAAGTTCTCATCGACTTGAGAATCTACCTGATCAGGTTTCGTAGAGAGTAGACTCAGGTTGTAGTTAAGCTTTGAAATGACATTTTGACCAAATTTCTCCCGCAGGATTTTTTCAACATGCTGTTTAATCGCCAGCACTTCATTTTCTGGTTTTTGATTTTCATTATTGATCATAATACACGTTCTTTTGATTCAGAATAGTGATTATAGTCTCATTATAGAGTATCAAAATAGAGTATCAAATTTTGGGCTTGGTTGTAGGGGTTAGTCAATTGACAAGAGTCAGACAAATCAATATATTTTTTGGTGTATGATATACAATAATACAATTATAGGATATAATTATGCATGAGTTTGATCGTTCACATGATAGAGTTAGGATAGAACAAATGAAGGCAATTGTAGACGTTTGTCTACCACTGATAGAGGTGGCAATTGATGCCTCTGTTGCATATCGACCTCTACATGAGGTGCATAAGCAAATGATTAAGGAGGTATCAGAAACAGAAACGAACTACGACATTGTTATAGGTAGTACACCAGAACAAGTTGAGAAAGAAAAATATGATACTCAATTAGAAAAGCTCAGGCTTTCTATTGAAATCTTTCAACAGAAAATCAATGAACTGATCAAGTCAGCCATTGAAACGCCCGTTGCAACAATTGAGTCAGCCTTACAGATTCGGTTTCAGGCTATGACAGTGCAGAACTTAGCTCTGCAACTTGGCAGATGGTTAACAGACTGGAATGTCACAATAAGCCCTAGGACAAAAGAGCCACTCGTTCTTGCAATGGAAAAATTGCTGAGACTAGCCGAAAATGTGCATCTAAAGCCCGGTGAGACCGCTATAACATCTCAGGAACTGGAACAAAAAAAGACTGAGATAAGTGAAATGCTAGGACATGTCCGGCTACAAACCAGGTATAAGACAGTGGATGCAAAAGTCATGGGTTATGAATCAGTATACCCTGAGAATCAGGGAAAGCTGAAAAGTTTGTTGCAGACCCTAGAAAGTCTGAAAAGTGAATCGCTTGAATCAAGTGCTAATGATCCATATGCAGGTTACAGTCACTTTGATATGGATGAAGGCATGCGGTCAGCGGCTCGAGATTACTACAGGTCGCATGGAACAAAGCCGCGTGGCGAAAAAACCGAGATTGAGATCCTCCAATTGGTCGATCAAGAGCTACAAACTATTTTAGCCAGTTTTGAACTCAAGTAAGAAACCTGAAGATAGCTCTCCATGGCTGTAAGCTATGGAGAGCTTTTTTTTACCTCAAAGATAGATTCTGTGTCATAATGACGATATATGTTACATCCTGAAATTGAATTACGAGAACGCGGTGCAAAAGGACTGGGCTTAGTAGCATTGGCGCTCATAGTCTCTGGTGAAATAGTATGGGAACAAACAGAAGAACAAGAGTATTTTTCAAATCAAGAGCTTGAAGAGTTACCAATCGAAAAAGCGCGTCTAGCATATTGGGATAATGAAGCCCAAGCATTTGCTATTGGGATCAATGATCCCAGCAACTACATGAACCATAGTTGCCAACCAAATTTAGGATGGAAAGGTGAACACACCTTAGTTGCAATAAAAAATATTTTACCAGGAGAAGAAGTGACATACGACTATGCCACAAGTGATTATGAAGGAATAAATGGTCAGTCACAGATGGTATGTTTATGTGGATCAGACCAATGTAGAAAGGTCATTAAGCCAGATGATTTGCTCACTAATCCAGATTTACGAGAACGCTACAAAGGCTTATTACCACCCAGCATAGAAGAATGGCTGAAAAGAATAATCTAGGTTATGTCAGGTGAAATATTTCCAGTTATTGAAAAAATCACAAACTATCAAAACGCGGCTGAGGCACAGGTCGCAGGAGTCGAATTTGCCAATCGCTATCTGATAGAACCCCTCCAAAAATTGCGAATAGAGCTACAACAAATGCAAGCAGAAAAGTCGTTAGATGACGATGAAATCGGATTTGTTTTTCTTGATCGTGATGCTCGTCCTGCATTACATGTATGGCAAGCGCTTACTCAAAGTCGCTACTCAGCCATTCCGCTGCCCGTGAGTCGAGCCCAGTTGAGTGGAATGAGTGCAGCCGTCGAACAAGCTATGCACGAAGGTTTTTTTCGGAAAGAGACCTATCAATCAGATTTTGATCAGCATTTCCGTGAATATGCAGACATCAATACTACGGCGAGACACTGGATGAATGCTCTCAGTGCAACTTTGAAAAATAGGTATGATCAAAAAAAATTGGTGGTAATTATTGATACGGGATATCTGGGTTCAGCTGCTGAGCTTACTAGGTTTTTGTGCCAGCAAGCTGTTCCAGGAGCAACAGTGCTTGCTAAGTTAATGTATGGATCTTCCTCTGCATTTACACCCAGTCTGATGACTAAAACAGAAGGTATGCAGAAGGATTTTGAGCATACAGCTCCATCGGCCACGATTGGCTATCAGTTAGCTTCTGACCCTGAATCCGACACTAAGTTGTTTGAATACAAACGTGACGATCGCCAAGTAGCCATTGAAGCTGCTTTTATGAGAGGTGTGAAATTAGCTGCAGATGCAGCTGTTGCTAGGTCAGATCAATAGTGAGTTGCATGTCACATTTTTTTGCACTAATCTGATATAATAAACATCCTGTAATGTTTTTAATCGCGCTTTAACAGAGTTTCCTTTCAAAGGAGGAACAAGTGATAGATCCAGATGGTTTACTCATGATCGAACCTGAAGGGCAAGCAACTCAGGAGCCACTTGTCGACGAAATCACGCGCAAGATGACGGCAGCTTGGCGTGCGGCTCGGCATAGCGACTATGGATATCGTTGTTTTCATCAGTGTACTTGCGGAGCGACGAGCGATAATAAAGATCACTGGATTCTCGTAAATAACCAAGAATTGTCCACGAACTCATTGGCAATTCACTATTTGGCATTTCATCGAGAAAACATCTCCGAAGCCGAATTGCGAAAAGTAGCGAGTTTGACCTTTGGTGAAGAAAAACCAACGATCGAAGAACTCCGGCTACCACGCAAGAGTTAACACAAAAATGGTGGTTGTTCGCAATCACCCTAGGTCGGCTCCAAGCCGACCTTTTTTATTCTAAGAAGCCACACCAAGTGATATACTAGCTTATGACATCTCATAGTAGTGAAAAGCCTCCAACAATTATCGATTCTGAAAAAACAAGGGAACCATTACTTGCCGTTCTGGAAGCCCAGGGTTTTGAAATCAAAACACAAGATGCTGATCCTGATGATACTGAAGCGTTACGAGCATATGGCATGCCAGGAAAATATATTGCCACTAAAGAATTTACCCATGATGGCCAAAAAAAAGTAGTGACAATTGTTTTTGCTCCTTGGGAACAGGGGACACGACACGTTTTTTCTGCAGTTTTTAGCATCAATGGGGTGGAGAAAGCCACAAATAATGATTTCAATGAAGGTGAATTTATTGCTAATGTTTTTAACGTGTGTGTCATGGCTGAGTTTGATGTTGATTGGAGTGAAATCAGTGGCAATAAACAAGCTCGCGAGCGCCTGCAACAACTAAAATATGATCAAACATGAAACTGTTGGTGCGAACACGATAGAAATTTCAGCAGAGCAAAAAAAATTGCTGACAGAACTAAGTTTTTTTGGACCACTTCACGATCAAGATATTTTAGTAGTGGCATTAGTATATTTGGGACTTAAACCAGCTGCTGTAATTCATTTACCCTTTTTTGAGAGTGCGCCAGATTATGATCAACAAGATTACCTGAGAGATATTGAAGAAACTCGACAGCTTCTGAAAAAAATGGGACTTGTTTATGAGAGTACCAAAACATTTGCTGAGGAAGAACATGATCCTACCATTACGACGTCTTTCTACCTCAGTAAATTTCCACAAACAGCCACCAAGCTCCATGAGGCTTTTGCTGAAGGGAATAGTGACGAGGCTGCAGAATTACTTGGATACCCTGAAACTGCAATCAAGGCATTCCCTCATCACACTGTTCGGTTAGATCCGAGTCATGAATTAATGAAATCTGAAGTGGCACCGTTTTTGTACTTTATGCCCTCTGAGGAAAACTGGAGACAAGAAATTGAACCACTAGAAAAATCAGTGGCTCTCATCAAACAAACGATGCCTGACTTATACCAACGGTTAGTGCTCAAACATCAATCAGAAATTGAAGAGACTATGTTAGAACAAAAATCTAACGGGTATAGTGAAGAGACTATGCAATTTAAGACAATAGCATTCCCTGAAGTACTAGAAGCAACTAAAATTCCTAGTGATATTCAGTTGGCTCTGCCGGAAAGTTCGCAACTGCCGTTGGATCAACAACATTTTTTACTGTATATCCCTTGGGATGACAAGTATCTCCAGTTAGTGCCCGCAGAATTTAGGAATTTTTATACACAAATTTTACCCTTGCTTAACGTGCGTACTACTGATGTCCACACCGCCATTTCATCGAGCTATTTAGATATCTTGATTCCAAGAATTAACAAACCGTTAAATAGGAGAGCAGTAGCGCTAGCGTTATTTTTGCATGATGCTGGATGGAGTAAACTCAGTGAGAAAGAGGTGGCAGAAAGTTTAGGTGTCAAAGGTTTGGCTCTGACTGAGACCGCAATGGGGCCCAAAGAGAAACATGCAGTAGAAGGTGAAAAGATCGCTCGGGAAGTTTTAGCAAATACTAGTTTTGAGCCACCGTTGTCTCCTTCAGAAATTGAGCTGATTTGTAAAGCTATTTTGTATCATGATAAGCCTGAAGCTGTGGCCGGAGCTGGTGAGTCCATGCCACTGGAAGTACAAGTCTTGGTCGATCTTGATCACATTTGGTCGTTTACTCACGAAAATTTTTGGCAGGATACTGTCCGCAAAGGAGTGAACCCTGCTGAGTATTTGAAAAATTTATCAAATGATTTAGATGGCTACTTTGTGACGACAGAAGGCAAACAATTAGCTCGCGAATTACTTGCAGAACGAAGCAAAGAAGTAATGGATTTTGAATAAAGTATATTTGCCTCAGCCGATCTAGATTAAAGTGATAGTCCAATAACCGCGGGGAAAACTCTGCGGTTTTTTTATACTTTCACGCATTCGACTACTAATGGTTTACAATACCCCTGTTCGTTACCAAATCAATGTATTCAGGCTAACAGGAGGTTAAGAAGATGGATAAATCGTCCAAAGTGAAACTCGCCTTATGGCGAAATCGACGAAAGGGAGAGCCACTCATCACAGATTGGTGTGTGAAAGATGGCAAATTACTGTTTCAAATGCGCGACTTGACCCCACATGAACCTATGTCAAAAGCTGATGTGGAACACCATTTGCAGCGGATGAAGGAAAACTTAGCTGATACCCCGGCAATAATCGTGGCTGTCTGCATCGAGCGACACATAGCGGTGGGGCTGTGGAATGAGGGATCACTTACCCGAGAAAATTTTGCCGGTGCTCGATCAGATCGTCGCGGCGGAGTGATTATCACCATGGAATTGCTGGGGCAACCTATGGAGGTGCGCATAAAAAGCTCGACGTACTACGAGCGTTATGAGTTTTTAGTCGAAGATCACCCCCGTGGTGAGACGACAGTCAGAGATGTCCCTGATGACTTGTGTCATCTAGGCGACCCGGAAAATCCCTACTAGCAAAGTTTTCAAAAAGGAGCAAAGAGTGAAGCTCAAACTGTTTTTCCGTGCCATGATTTTTGGTCTTGAGAGGGCGGGTATCCAACGGAAGCAGATTATCTACCGTGGTGTTTACCGTTGTAGTGTAAACCGGTTCTCAGAAGTGTCTGTGGATAAATACCCAGCTGAGTTTCAATTCTTGACGGTTGAAAAGCTGCTGAGAAGTGAGTTGTGTGCCCGATTTGAAATCATCACTCATTGGAGTGAAGAGGCTGGTGATAAAGTCGAAATTTTTCACCGCAAAAACACCGATCCTGAATATTTATTGATCTGTCGCGGGGAAGGTGAAGCCTATTTTGCTTTGACCATTCCCACCCACGAGACACTAAGGATAGTGCTTGATGACCCAAATGAGGTACTCGCTAAAATCCCTAGATGAATCGTAAAACGAACTAAGCCTCACTTAAAATTAAGTGAGGCTTTTTTTTGACTCAATCAGAGTTTTTAGTTCAGCAAAATGCTGATAATTGTGGATTTCACAGCCTGCAGTTTTAGCGGCGGCGGTACATTCTGGATTGTCATCAATAAAAAGGATGTCGTAGGTTTGGACACCTAAAAATTGAGCCAAAAAATGATATGCGTTGGGGTCTTTTTTGCTGTGGCCGGTTTCAGTTCCGGAAATGATTGAGCTAAAAAGCGTATCAAGTTGAGGGCGTATGGCGGGGTGGTTTTGGATGGTTTCGGAAGTAAACATCGCTAACGTGAATTCGTCGGCTAGCGTTTCAAGATAATTAACTAACTCTTGGTCCAGCTCAAAATAGGCAGAGAAATCGTAATTAGGATCCTTTTTGAGCAAATCTTGATGCAGTTTGTTGAGACTCCCGACGTAGGTTTTGTCTTTCGGAAACAAAATCGTATTTGATAAATCAAACAGGAGAGTGGTGATCATAATGTTATTATAGACCCATGTCTAAAGTACCGGTGATCAAACCTTCACCCATGCGAGTGCAAGCCGTATACTTGATATTGTTAGTGCTTAACACGTTTGCCACGGCGTTGATTTGGGGGATTGATACCCTGTTTTTGTTGGATGCGGGTCTCACAAATGCTGAGGCTTTTTTAACTAATGCATTTTTTACGGTAGGACAGGTGATTTTTGAGGTGCCGACTGGGATTGTGGCTGATGTCTATGGGCGTCGGACATCATATCTCATGGGATCGCTGACTTTGGCAATCAGTACTTTGTTGTACTTGTTGGCTTGGAAAATCCATGCCCCGCTAGCGATATGGGCGATGTCATCGATGTTACTGGGACTGGGTTTTACTTTTTTTTCCGGAGCTACCGAAGCTTGGTTGGTCGATGCATTAGAGTATGCTGGTTTTAAAGGTTCGCTCGAGAGTGTGTTTGCGAAAGGGCAAATCTTGAGTGGAATCGCGATGCTGAGCGGTGCAGTGCTGGGAGGAGTGCTGGCACAATTTGTGGTGCTGAGTGTGCCCTACATGCTCAGAGCTGGATTATTGATACTGACTTTTATAGTTGCACTTTTTTCGATGAAGGAATGGGGGTTTGAGCCCAAAAAGAGTGTAAATCTTTGGCTTGATGCTCAAAAACTTTTTGTGTCTTCTGCTCAAGCTGGCTGGTCTGACGTGAGGATCAGGTGGGTGATGCTGGCAGGCCCCTTTGTGAATGGAGTGAGTTTTTACACTTTCTATGCCTTGCAGCCATTTCTACTTCAACTCTATGGAAACAAAACTGCCTATGGGATTGCTGGGTTGGCGGCTGCCACTGTGGCAGCCGCCCAAATCATCGGCGGTTTAGTGGCGGCCAAAGTTTCAAAAAACATCCATCACCAAACCCGTTTTTTCTTGATAACTACTTTCCTAGGAATTATTTTGCTTGCGAGTTTAAGTTTGGCAAGCCATTTTATGGTAGCACTGGGGATTGTTTCTATTTGGGGATTGGTTTCAGCAGCTGTCAGACCAGTCAGACAGGCTTACTTAAATACATTTATTCCATCCAAACAAAGAGCTACCATGTTGTCATTTGACTCACTCCTGGGATCAAGTGGGGGTGTGGTCATCCAGCCACTTTTAGGCAAAGTGGCAGATAAGAGTAGTTATGCTTTTTCGTTTGTGGCTGGGGCGGGGATAGAATCACTGGCTTTGCCCTTATTGTTTTTAGCAGACCGATCTCAATCCGACCCCAAAAAAGACCCATAATACTTGTTTTTTGCTAGAGCTTTGGTAGACTACGGTCCTCCCATTTTTGAATGGGCTCGTTAACATCAGTATGAGGTGAGTAGTCATGAAGAAGCTCCGACGTTTTCTGAAGTGGGTGCTGTATGCAGGCGTGGGGATAGTGTTCTTTGCCGGAGCGGTAGCGCTTTTGCAAGGAATCCACATTATCACGCAGCCAGAACCTACGGCCCGGCCCACACACACCCTGATCCCAGGGCAAGCGACGCTTGTATACATGGGAGTGAATGAGATCAAGGCTGCCAGTGGCACGCCCACTGATCCTCCTGGTCCTGGGAACGCTACCCAGGTGCAGTTACTGATCGAGGGCACGTTGGCGGGGACTCGGACACCTGTTCCG
>CAYQZC010000003.1:0-15696 GCA_964421945.1 uncultured Pseudomonadales bacterium | reverse complement strand
GAAATCCCAGGATTATTGGGCCCCATCAAGATGACCGTGATCGCTGATGAAGAAGTCGATCCAGATTTTGGGACCGGTATCATGAAAGTCACCCCCGCTCATGACCCTCATGATTACGAACTCGGCAAAAAATATAATCTGCCAGTGACTCCGATCATCGATTTTGCAGGAAAAATGGATTTTTCTTGGTATATCGATACTCATCAAAATCCAAGTACTCCTGATGAAATCAAATGGCTCGACAGAGCTCAAAAATACCATGGAGTCAAAGTCGAACAAGTGCGAAAAATGATGAGGGAAGATTTAGAAAAAGATGGATTGATCAATAAAATTGACGAAAAATATGTCCACACAGTCGGTGCCTGCTACCGGTGTAGTTCGGTGCTAGAACCATTGCCTCTCCCCCAATTTTTCATCAAAGTCGGACCATTAGTGAAACCTGTTTTGGCCTCGCTAAAAAAGGGTGCTATTACTGTCCTCGGAGCTGGACATGACAAAATCTTGAAACACTGGCTCGAAAACCTCAAAGACTGGAATATCAGTCGTCAAATCGTTTGGGGTATTCGCCTGCCGATCTGGTACGACACCACCCAAAATCCAACCCTCGAAGTTTCGTTTATTGGAGAAAATCACACGCTGCATCGAGGAACCATAGCCGACTTGCTGGCCCAAGGATTTGATCTTGCTGACATCAAAAAAGGCCTCCAATCCTTGAGAGCCCCACTCGACTCAAAATATGAAGTTTCGTTGACGGCCCCAGGAGAGCACTATCTTCAGGAAACCGATACCTTTGATACTTGGTTTAGTTCTGGTCAGTGGCCTTTTGCCACTCTCAAGTCATTGTCTCAGGCAGATTTTGATCGTTTTTATCCGACCTCAGTCATGGAAACTGGCTATGATATTTTGCCGTTTTGGGTGATGCGTATGTTGATGTTAGGTCAATTTTCGACTGGTACAGCCCCGTTTTCACATGTGTACTTGCACGGTTTAGTTCGGGACCAAAAGGGACAGAAAATGAGCAAAAGTAAAGGGAACGTGATAAATCCCCTCACTGTCATCGATACTTACGGCGCAGATGCCCTCCGGATGGCTTTGGTTATCCGAAGCACAGCCGGACTCGATAAATCAGTCGGAGATGCCGATTTTAAGGCCATGCGGAACTTTACCAATAAAATCTGGAACGCCGCTCGCTTTATCAAAACCAACTTAGATCAACGCACTGAGCTACTCACCACAGATATCGCCTTAGATGCTGAAAATTCTCCCGAGATTAAAGCTTGGCAAGAAAAAACCGATCACCTAGTTGATCAGATCACCACCAACCTCCAGGACTTCAAATTAGGTCTGGCAGCTGATACCTTGTATAACGAATTTTGGCACTGGTTTTGTGATGAAGCCATCGAAAATGCCAAGAAAGAAACAGATGTTGAGCTCCAAGGCCGCAAGTTTTTGGCCCTCTACTCTACCCTGCTGGTTTTCTTGAAGTTATTCCATCCATTTATGCCTTTTATCACCGAAATTTTGTGGTCTGAGTTTCATCCAGATCAAGACAACCAGCTTTCTGGGTTGCTAGTAGCACAACCTTGGCCCAATAAGGCAAAATAGCTGCATGGCTACCCTAGCGTCTTTGTTCTTCAGGATTAGATTGAGTTTCGTTTTGGCTTACACTCTTGGGATATTTTTTTTGAGAAGATATGTCGTGATAGTGATCTGGTTTTTGGCTATCTTAGTGGTAGTTTTCACAGGAATAGTCACCTACTGGCAGCTCAGAAACACGGCCTGGTCCCCTACTCCACGCACCATCGAAACCAAACTTACAAACAATGTGAGTTTAGAAAACTATCGCACATATGAAATTCCTCAGGAAGAGACCTCACTCCAAGCTGAGTATGATCGCCTTCAGACCTATGTCTCTCAACAGCCAGCTCATCGAGATATTTTGATCAATCTCAGTATTCTGACTCAAAACTTGGGAGACTATCAGTCCTCAGAATATTGGCTTGAATCAGCCAAAAATGCAGATCCCAACTTCAGTCTTTTTAAGACTTCAAACTAGGTGAAAAAAGATACTTTCCGCTGAGAATTTCCAGGGAATAATTAAGCTTTTTCAGGGGTAGCTGTTTCAGTCGCGGCTGGAGCGGCTTCACCTTCTACAGGTGCCACTTCTACCACTTCTTCAACCTCTTCCTTGACTGCTTGACGCATCACGATCGGGTTTCCGATTTCTTCTTCAGAGATCAAGATTTCGATTTTTGATCGATCATAGTCGAGTTGTGCAAAGGTAACTACTTGTCCAGCTTCGGTAAGTAATGAGGCATCAACAATAAATTTCTCTGGTAAATCTTGTGGTAAAGCTTCGACTTCGATCACGTCTTGGACCAAAAGTACGACCGTACCAGGGATTTCTTTTTCATCATTAATGAGTTCTACTGGCACTTCAGCTTTGATTTTTTCTTTCAAGTTGACTTGCTTTAATAAAACGTGTAAAACTTGACCTGTAAGTGGCTGTGATTGGACTTCTTCGATAAGGACCGGACGGGGATTACTCTCCCCTTCCACCTCTACATATACCAAGCCTGTGTCACCGACTGTTTCATAAAGTCTAACGAAAGCCGCTTCTGGAAACATAACTGAGATCGGTTGATCTAATTGGCCCATGATTTGGCCAGGCACGAGGCGATTTTTACGTAAACGTTTAACAGCTTTTCCTGTTTCGGTACGTGGGGTGACTGAAAATGTGGTATTTACCATAAAATGATTGTCCTAACTCAAGTTGAGAAGTATAGCTGTTAATCGGCGTTTTGACAAGAATCAGACCGAGCAAAAGGATCGACAGAACCCAGAAAATGCCCAGCTGGTAGACTATTGTCTTCCATAGCTGTCTATTTCACGTGGTTGATAAAATGGGACAAAAAGATTGATAAATCAATCTATATTCTGTTTGATACAGTTATAGCTATTTAAATAGTATTCCCACTAGAGCGTGGGCTTGGGAGAGATCTGAAAAGGTGATTTTTCCAGTCGATAGAGAAGCCTGGGGCGCTACCACTTTTGGCACAAAGCTGGAGTCATAGCTTACCGTAATTATTTTTGAATCAATCGAGGTACCTGGCTGTTTTTGATCAAAGTAGGCATAAGCAAAATCGTTAGAGTAGGGGAGTGGCCGGGCGTATACCAATTCGACTGTGCTTTCGGCTTGGATTGCTGTCTCGAGTAAAATTCCCCAAACTGTTTTTCCAAGTTCTTTTCGAGAGGTGATCTGTGATGGGGGAACGAGCACTCCGTTGACAGAGATTCCCACCAATTCGCTCTCAGATGGCACATACCACCTGATAAAAGCTTTGTAAGGGCCTTTAGGCCAGGCGTTGGTTTGAGCTTCATTTTGAATCGAGACCACTTGTTTGTGCTGGATTTTGGTGGGGGAGAGCGTAATGTCATGACTGACTGTCTCTGCCACATAGTAATTTGCTTTATTTATTCCCACATTTGCCTCGACTTGAGCTAAAGTATCCACCACACAATTGGGAGCTGAAAGTTGAGATGGGCACGCCGGTGTAACGAGATCGCCAGCCCAACCCAAGCCTTGAAGTGGTTGGTTTTCCTGGGCATCGATCATGGAAACCATCAAATCTTGTTGTTCCAGAGACTGCCCGAATGCCTGCAGTACGGCAGCGATTTTTTCGGTGGGAGAGGCTTCTAGTTGTGCCCAAAACCGTCTCAACAAGACAGAAGTATAGTCAGGTTTATCAGAAAGCTGGGCAAACTGTATTTCGGAGTGAAATTCGAGTCGCTCTGCTAAGTTGCGGTCGGTAATGGTCTCATTAAATTCTGGTAACTCGATCGGCCCTAATGCCTTGACCAGCGTCTGGAAACTTTTTCCAGTTAATCCCACGACACCGTCGACTTTTTGCCCGGTACTTCGTTCGATAAACCAAGCGATCTGGTTGGCGCTGGTAGGAAAGTCTGGGCTCCAGTTACTATCTCTGAGATACCAACGTTGTTCTCCTAAATAATTTTGGATGTCTTCTGGAGGTTTGACTTCTCCAGCAAGCTTACTGTCGAGTTCGTAACTACTGAGAACTTGGGTGTTTACAATCGATCCTTTATCAAGCGTGACCAAGATAATTGCCTGAATAAAACCACCAGTAGGTCTCAGTTCCTGTTCATTCTGAAAAATCAGGGCATACGTTCTTTTTTTGGACAATCCCAAATACTCCTGCAGGTATGGCTGAAGTTGCTCATAGGCATTTAATTTTTTGATTTGAAGAGCGATGTTTTTCTGGAATTCTTCAAGTTGCTGTTGATTGGGCGCTGTAAGTGTTTCCGGATCAATTTCTTTTAAAGTGCCTTGGAGTTTGGCTAGCGATTGGTATAAACCACTGGCAGATTCAAAGCTGATAGCACCTGGATTTCTGTCAGGCTGAAGGACAGATTGGATCATAGTCAACTGTTTTTGTTGCCAACTTTCTAGATCATGAGAAACCCTGATTGAATCAGCAAGCGTATTTACTAAAACGTGAGAATCATGGGCTACTCCTGGAGGTAAAATCGTAGCAAAAAGCTGGCTTTCAGCGCTCAAAAGTCCTGATACTTGTTTCAGGCCCCAGATGACTGTAGGAGTTTTGATGTCGATTGTCAAAACCGACCCGATGTTTCGTTTGATGATCCAACCCGCTGTCAGGAATGATCCGACCATTGAGATCAATACAAACACTACGGCAAACGAAGCAAGACCTACCAAAAAGACTTTTTTCTTTCGTTTGCTCCTCTTCGTAATGTTCTGTGTACTGGAGACTTTTTTGAGCGTCTGAGCCTGTCGGTAATCTGATCGGTAGTTTGAAAAAAGATCAGCTACTGTTTTTTCCAATTCTTGTTCTGCTCCCATCTCTTGAACTAGTGGTTTTTGGGGCAAAACTTGACGCGGTGCTGGTGGGGGAGCAGCAGGTGGCGCAGCTTGAGGGACCTGAGTTACTTGAGGAACTAGTGGGACCAAGGGCACCCTTTTGATGAATTGGGCGTCTTGATTTTCAGATTGAGGTGTTATGGTCCGCTGTGGTTTCTCCAAACCAAATGATGGTTTTTCGTCTTTTCGGTGCTGGGCTGCCAATTGGGCCGGACTTGGCAGTAGTTTAACTACTTGCTTCACTAGACTGTTTGAATCAACATTTATTTCAGGTGAAACCAAAACCGACAGTTGCTCTCCCAATTCAAGACTAACTACGGGTTGGACATCGGTGGCTAATGTCACTCCATGTGTCCGATGATAGACGGCTTGGATCAACTGCACAAAGTGGGCACTGTTCTGGGGTGCCCCCTGAAGAATCACTTGATTGGGGCTAGTAGGGTGAAAAAGTACTTTACTCAAAAGTGCTTTTAGACCTGTCTCGGCTAATGGAAATACTTGAATTCGAGGATCAAGCAACACCGTTTTTTTATCAAAAAGCACCCATGACTTGAGAAGTTCACTCCAACTTTGGTTTTGAATCCAATCCCGGACTACCACCAATTTGCTTTTGGGTAAAACTGCCCTTACAAACTCGATTTGTTGGGTTTCAAAAAGACTTAGTTTTTGCCAATTTTGCCAAGGCTGAAAAGTGGTAGCGATCGGGGTGACAAGATTGGCCACGATTATAAGTTTGTTTTGTATCGGCCTTAGTAGTTGCACTACTTCTTGGATATCGGCTTTGGGTTTGGTTAAATCCACCACCCAACAAATTTTGTACCATTCAGATCGGGCAGCAAGAGCGCTCACCAAGGTAGAGGCGTTATCGTTTGAGGCACGAGGAACAAGACCATAGGCTTGCACCACCTCGGACACCACACTAAGCAATCCACCTTCTCCAATCACTAAGACTTCTGGCGGATTTTGATCAATTTGAGTAACAAACAACTCAGACACCTACCTATTTTAGGTGACGAGTCATACTGAAGTACAGGGGAATCACTTAATTGCTAAGGATTACTTGAGTTGAGCGTCAAGTGCTTGGTTTACCAATTCATCGGCTCGGCGATTTTCTTCACGAGGCACATGGACAAAAGAGGTGGGAACATCCAGCTTAGTCAAAATTTTCCAACACTCTTGGGCCAGTTGAGCCATTCTTGGTTCTTTGATTTTCCAATGCTTGAGGAGTTGCTCTACGACTAGTTTTGAATCAAGCTTCCAAGTGATTTGAGTAGGGGAGTAACTGGCTAGGCCAGCTTCTTCTAACCAAGTCAGCGAAGCTAAAACCGCATTGTACTCGGCTTCGTTGTTAGTTGCGGTCCCGATGTATTTAGCAATTTCGTGTACCGTTTCGTCTTTTTCATTCAAGATGGTCACGCCTAAAGCGGCGGGCCCGGGATTTCCTCTCGAACCACCATCGGTAAAAATCAAAAGTTTTGACATGGTTTAGGCTGCTTTCACTCTGATCACCAAAAAGCGCTGGTTACCTTCGCCTTCTGAGACACTTTCCAAGCTCGCATATTCCGGATACTCAGATAAAGTACTGTGGACCACAAATCTCTCTTGAGGAGGTAAATACGAAAAAGTATAGGGACGACCTGATTCTAAGACGCGCTGGGCGACGTTAAGTGTCATTTCTTGAAGTTTTTCGGCCCTTTGCTCGCGATAGTTGTTTATGTTTAAAACAATTTTGGCATCTGGGAACTCTTCTTGGAACAAAACTCTTACTAATCTCTGAAGAGCACTGAGTGTTTCACCATGAAAACCTATAAAAAGGCCGGAATCTTCAGTTGGCACATTTAAGATAACAGTCATGATGCCTTCATCAGTTTCGACTGATACCGAAACATCTTCCTGTTCAATCCCGATATGTTTACACACATTGGTGAGGTACGTTTCAATTGTCATAGCACTCCTTCTTAGGCAGGATTTCTCTTTGTTATGAAAGCTATTGCCCTTTGGGTATAGCTTTTTAGACCTCCCGGTCCAGATAAAATCCATTGTTGAACAATACTAAATACGGTAGTAGCCACCCAATAGAGGGCTAAACCAGATGGAAAACGCAAAGCAGAAATGCCGATCATGACTGGCATCACAAAAATCATTTGTTGCTGCATAGCAGCGGCCATATCAGCCATGTCTTCTTCTTTTTTATTGGCTTCTTTCAGAGAAGGTTTCTTAGAATTATTGGGGACCACATCTCGGACTTCGGTAGCCGGAGCGATCATCAGGGAGAGGACCAATTGACTGACGGATGCTAACACTGGCATCACAAACAAATGATCTGGTTTGGTAAGTGTAAGCCAGAGGAATGAAGGATCCACTACTGATCCGTTTACCGTGTCTTGACCTAAAAATCTGACCAACGCTTGATATAAAACTATCAGCAAACCGATTTGGACCAGCTGTGGTAAACAGCCAGCTAATGGGTTGACGTTATATTGTTTATACAGTTCCATTTGAGCGACTTGTAAAGCTTTTTTATCAGCACCATGTTTGGCTTTTAGTTTTTTGAGTTCGGGTTGCAATGCTTGAATTTGTTTTTGAGCTTTGAGAGAGGGAAGTGTCAAAGGCACTAACAAAAACCTTACAATCAAGGTAAACACGATGATCGCCAGACCTAGGTCGCCGGTCACACCATACAACTGAGATAAAATTGAAATTATAAAATTGATCATATCGTTACCAACACGTGAGGATTCTCTTAAAACCCACCATCAATCCGATGATTGTACCATGCTCTTCAATGGCTTTTATGGTGTATTGGCTACAACTTGGGTTGTGTTTGCAAACTGGTTGATAACCAAAGACTGACATCAAGACAGATGCTTTTATACCATCAAGTGATTGATAACCTCGGATACTTGCTTTTGAAAAGGTTGATAGTTTAAATGTTTGATTTTTCACAGACTTTTTTCAGCAGGTTTGAGTGTTTCGATAAGAGATCTAATGACCTTGAGTCGCTCCTCTGGACTAAGATCAATGGCACTTTTGAAAGGCTGAAACACAAACTGATATGTGAGTCCGGAAGAGGAGAGTGCCTGACTTGAGGTGGCAGTCCACTGCCGCTTCAATCGATTTCTGACCACTGCTGAAGCCGAAAGTTGTTTTCCAGTGATGATCGCAAGTTCGCAACTAGAGCTAGACAACCAAAAAAGCTGACCATATTGGCTTTTTTTGCGAGAAGCTTTTAGAAAAAATGAAGGATTGGCTCTAAGGTTAAACTTTGTAACTTGATTCGCCATATAAAGACAGTCGGTAGATGTACTCTACCTTAGATGCCTTTGCGGACTACTGTCAAGCGTTTTCGACCTTTAGCACGACGTCGTTGCAACACCAAACGGCCAGCATGAGTGGCCATCCGACTCAAAAAGCCGTGTTTGCGCATACGTTTGTGTTTTTTTGGTTTCCAGGTTCGTTGCATACAGAAGTGGGATTATATCATACTCATGACTGAACACGGAATGGCATAACTACGTAACGAGATTCTGCCAAATCGAGAGGTCTAAAAAGTGCTGGTTTAAGGCTTTCCGCCATCCCAAACCACATCCTTTGGCTTTTAGCTGCCATCAAGTATTCCAGAACATATTTAGCATTAAAAGCGATCTCTCCTGAGGTACCATCGGTATTAACCACTGCTATCTCACCTTCATGAGTCCCAATGGTGGCTGAGCTGGCTTTGATCAAGCACTTGTCACCTGAAATTTCCCATTTCACGATGTTAGAGCTTTCTCGGGCAAAAATCAGAGCTCTCTTGAGATGAGCCATCATTTCTTCAGTATCAAACTCGATTTGGCACGTAAAACTAGAAGGCACAATTTTTTGGTAGGGTGGATATTCACCTTCCAGTAGTCTTACAAAAATCTGGGTACCCTCACACTCGAAACCAATTTGTTTCAACTCGGGAGAAATAGTCACCTTCACACTCTCAACCTTGGCAGCATGAGCCACTTTCCCGACTTCTTGGAGTCCTCGAGCTGGAATCAACAATTTTTGAGTCTCACTTGAAGTAAAAGCTGTTGAGGCAAAAATACTCAGTCGGAAACCGTCGGTACCTACCACTTCGATTCCTTCTGGTGAAATATTCCAATACAGAGAAGTGAGAATCGGGCGAGTCACGTCGTTGCTGACTGAAAAAGCCACTAGACTCAGGACTTGATCAAGAATCTGGATCGGCAACTCAAAGGAAATCCCATCTAGAGAGGGGAAGGCTGGAAAATCATCCGCCGCCTGGATCGCTAATTTAGTTTTCCCGCTGCTGCTTTCGATCAAAAGTTCGGTGGCTTGGCTGGTAAGAGTGATCGGACCCGCTCCGAGTTGAGAAATTGTTTCAATAAAAATTTTGCCTGGGATAGCAATGACACCCGGCTCGTCAACTTGACATGACAAAGTAGTTTGCATCCCAAGATATAAATCAGTGCTCGATAATGTCACGGTTTGATCTTCGACTGACATCAAAATCGAACTCAAAATAGGCATCGATGGCTTGGAAGGAATACTCCTCTGGAGAAGAGATAAAGCCGACTGTAAGGTAGCTTGAGGTACGATGACTTTCATCTTCGCTTATTCTAAGTTAGTCTCCCTAAAATAGCCAAGGCAAATTCTGGGGCTATGGTGACAATTCGCATTTAAAAGTTATTTCTTAAGTATTTTTTGTTACCCCTCTCTTTATTATATTTTTATATTTACTTTGTAGCAGTATTAGTATTAGGACCGTGTGTAACGTGTGCTCCTTTTAGCTCACATCTGGTAAAAACGGGTTTTTTGTTGTTAACAACTAGTCTGATTACGGTGATTAAAACTGTTGAAAAGTTTTCCACAACTTCACAAACAGTTAAAACTTTTTACACAGGGTGCGGGAACATATTAACAATTGGAATTAATTTTTCGCAGGATTTTCACCGAGTTATTCACAACTGTGGATAACCTACTTAGAAATGGCAGTCAAAGACATGCGAAGGGCGGATATATCGCGCTGAAGTACGTCGTCTGATAGTAACTGTTTGTTGACTTTTTTGACAGCGTGTAAAGCACTCGTGTGATCGCGACCAGAAAACCAGCGGCCGATTTCAGCCAGAGGTAATTGGAGATCTTCTTTCAAGAGGTACATGGCCACATGACGGGCTTTTACTAACTCAGCCACGCGCTGTTGACCTCGGATGGCTATTTGTTTGACTCGGTAGTGATTGGCGACTGCCCTCAAGACGTCGTTGGGAGTCACCTTGAGGTTGGGTCGTGGTTTATCGACCTCAGTACTCAAGATGCTTTGAATCAATTCTGAGGTAATTGGTTTCTTTTGTAGCTCGACAGCTGATCGGATACTTGTGATCATTCCTTCAATTTTTCGAGCACTATCCACTTGAGAAGCTATCAGCTGAGCGATATCCATCGGGATGGTCAGATTTGAAGCGCTCGACTTGATCAAGAGAATAGCCGTCCGGAGTTCAAATGAAGGCTGTTGAATATCGATCATTAAGCCAGCTTCGAAACGTGAACGGAGCCGATCCTCGAGTAGATTGATCTCGTGTGGGGGTCGGTCAGAAGTCATGACGACTTGGCTGGCCTGTTTGATAAGAGAGTTAAAAGTATGAAAAAACTCTTCTTGGACAGCGTTTTTACCAGCAATAAACTGGACATCATCGATCAAAAGTACCTGGGCAGTGCGGAACCGCTCTTTAAATTTAATTGCTTTTTTCATCTGGATCGCGTTTACGATTTCGTTGGTAAATTCTTCGCCGGTACAGTAAATGACTCGAGTGTCTGGGTTATTTTTTAAAATGTTGTTGCCAATGGCATGCATCAAATGAGTTTTTCCGACCCCCACACCTCCGTAGAGAAAAAGCGGGTTGTAGGCAGTCCCCGGTCGATTGGAAACAGCAGTGGCCGCGGCATGTGCCATCTCATTGGTAGTGGAAACAGCAAAGGTCTCAAAAGTAAAGTCAGCTCGGAGTCCGATCCCGCGAGCGGCCACTACTGCCCGATCAAAGGCCACTGACTGGATGGTTTGGGGCGAAAACAAATCTTCGACTCTGGGTGATGACGAAGCTGGTCGAGGAGAGAAGTGTGTCTGTATCGAGGGCTGAGGGGCTGACACCGGAGACGAGATTTGGGTGGTGGGCAAAACAGTTTGAGACAAAACATGTTTCATGGTCGAAAAAGCTGGGTTATCTTTGGCTGATTCAGACAGATTGGGTGGGGGAGTAGGGGAACCTGCCGGTCGATCAAGTTGGTGACTTTCTGTTTGAGGTGATTGAGAGGCCATTTTAGGCTGGTTATCGGTGGCTGTCTCCGCAGGTTTTTGGGTAAGCATAGTGGGAGAACCAACCTGAAACTCGAGCTCAATTGTGTTTCCAACCAAAACCTCCAGCACATTTTTGAGCTGATCTGAAAGATTCCTTTTTAAAGTAGTAGCATGAAAAGCAGTCGGACAGGTAAAAGTGGCTTTTGCCGAAGTATCAGAAACTACCAAACCAGTCAGGGGATTTGAAATCACCCAGGTGTTAAACATAGCTGGACTTAGCTGTTGTTGTAACTCAACGCAGGCTTGATTCCAAAGAGTTTGTAGTTCGGGTGGCGAAAAAGTATACATACAGCGTCAGATTTCAAGACAATTACTTTATGATTCGACAGGTAACAGAAACAGCTGAATTCTGGGCAGAAGAATGTAACACCATCAGTTACTGAGTGTACACGGTTATACACAGAGTTTTACACAGTATACAAGTGGAGAAAAGGATGGCTAATCCAGAGGAAATAAATTTAACTTGGCGGAGCGTAGTTATCGATAGAATAACGATCGGCTGGTGAAACTGGTCTCGCGGTTTGGTCTGATGGTTGCTCTGGTTGGTCAACTTCATCCTGATCAGAAGGCTGATTTTCCTCATTTTGTGGAGCAGGTGTCAGCCAACTGGGACGAACGGGCTGAGCTGGGGCTGGGGTCGTAGTGGTGGCTGCGGCATTTGCCAAGGCAGCATCTTGACGACGTTTGAGGATTTCTTCAGGGTTGGTGGTGATGACTTGGTGTTCTTCATCACTGGCTACCACTCGAAGGGCCACATGATTTTGACCGGCAAAGAAAATACCTTCACCCACATCAGCAGAAACCAGTAATTGGCGTTCACCTTCTGAAAGATAGAACGTTTCAGTCAACATCGGTACAGAGGCTGTCGATTGTTTCATCAAAAACTGAATCGAAGCGTTGGTCACGATAGCTTTGCCATAATCACTATGTAAAAAGTCTTCCACATCTTGAGTGATCGTCGTGATCCCTAAGTAATATTTTCGAGCCCGCTTGACCATGCCATGGATAAAAGAAGCACTATCAGGGTGTTTCATGAAATACCAGGCTTCATCAATAATCAAAAGTCTTTTCTTGAGGTTCTTCTTGACGCGGGTCCAGATGAAGTCAAGCACGATAAACATCGCAATTGGTCGAAGCTCTTCTTCCATGTCTTTGACTGAAAAAACGGTGAACTGATTGGTGATATCAAAGTTGGAAGGATGATCAAAAATACCTCTAAATGAACCGGTGATAAATTTTTCTAGTCGAGCTGCGATATCATTGGCTTCGGCATTTTCCATTCCGATCAGAGCCTTATAGAGGTCTTCCATCAAAGGAGGCTCGTTAGTTTGGGTGGCTGGATCTGGAGTAATGCCTTTGGCTTTGTAGGCGGCTACTAAGGCGCGATCAAGCATGGCATCTTGAGTCGGGGTCATCTCACCAAGCATGACTTTGAGCAGACCATGAAGAGAAATGATTTTTTGACCGAGCTCATTTTCACCTTCTTCATACAAGGCAGACAAATCAAATGGATTTACCTTCTTTTCGGAGTTAAAGTTAAAATTGATGTACTCGCCACCGACCGACTGGGCCAAATCGTCATATTCGTGCTCGGGGTCGAGCACCAACACATCTACTCCAAACATCAATTGGCGCATGATCTCGAGTTTGACGGTGTAAGATTTTCCGGCACCAGATTTGGCGAAGACCACCATATTAGCATTTTCCATTTTGAAACGATCGAAAATTACCAGCGAGTCATTGTGCTCGTTGATGCCGTACATGATTCCCGTTTCCATTGTCAATTCCGATGAAGTAAAAGGAAAAGTGGTAGCCAGAGAAGTAGTATCCATGTTGCGAGTCACAAGTAGCTTGTCGACTCCCATAGGTAGGGTGGTTTTAAAGCCTTCATCCATCTGGAGGGTGGCTTTTTTAGAAACTATCAAGAGAGATCCTAAAGTGGACTGTAAGCTTTTGGTGACGCGCTCGAGTTCATCTTTGCTTTTAGCTTGGATGGTGACATATAAACCAAATTGGTAAAAGCGCTCGGCACCTTTAGCAAGTTGTTCACGGATGACCCGAGCATCTTCGAGCTTGACTTCGGTATTGATATTACTGATTTTTCCAGATCTGATGTCAGATGAAATTTCAGCTTCCATTTCGGTGATTTTGCGTTTGAGATTGTCGAGCACTTCCTTGACATCAACTGGGAAAACAAACATCGAAATGTTGAGCTGATGCGGGAAGTTAATCAATGGTGATAACCAGTTAGCTGGTACGGTCCGTGGATATCCAGCCACAAATAGCGTCCTGGTATAGGTGGAGTTAATTTTCTGATAGGTAAAATCGACCTCGATCGCTTCTGGAGCAATAATATCTTGAATGGTGACGAGTCCTCGGGAAAACTCCTTCAGTCTTTCCATATCTTGGGCCGCTTGAGTAGCTTCAGGACTTTGGTCAGTCTGAGGCTTTTTCATGAATGGTAGAGGTAACGCAGCCAAAGGATTGGGCATTAGCTGTATTGTAAGCTAGTTTATGATTCTATCGCTAGTCCCGATTGAGTCGAGTTAGATCTCTGGCAGGGTAGCAGGAGGCGTCGGAGCCACAGGGCCAGAACCAGGAGCAGTTTGTGTGCCAGGTGCTGGAGTGCCGAGCTCTTGTAAGGCAGTTTCGATCATCACCTGAGGGTCAGCGGCTGGAGGTGTGGCTGGCGGTGGGGATACTGGTTCAACCGGAGCCACAGGGGCGACTACTTCTACTGGGGCTGCAGGGGCAATTGGGGCTGCAGGCGCAGGCGTCATAGCTGGTGTGGGAGTAGCTACTGTTGGTTGATTCTGGTCAGTCATGGTCATGACTCCTAAATTAGGTTGATACTGGGTAGTAGATTGTGGGGTTTGAGCAAAGGCACTACTTTGGATTTGGGCGTTTACCACAGGGGTGGTGTAGCTCCGGGTATCAGAAACTTGGAGACCTTCGGCCGCTTCTGGGTTATAGCTGGTATAAAAAAGTTGAATAATTTCTTGAGTCTTGAGCTGACGCGCCTGTAACCCGATTCGACCAAACTGGGCTATCAAGTGATCTCGTTTTGGTTCGAGAATATTGCGAGCTTTTTCCAGAATAATACTGCGCTCGACCCCCGAAATATCTATTTTTTTGACGCCTGGTATCACGGTGGAAGGTGGTACCAATCCCATCTCAAGTGCATTGGCAGGGATAGAAACATAGAATTTTTTGTCCAAAACATTACCTTCGCGGATCAAGTCACTGACAAATAGCCGATAGCGCTTGATTCGTTCACGCTTCAAAGGATCAGAGGTCTGATCTTCTTGTTCTTTGAGAAGTTGAAGGTATGCGGTCACATCTTTAGTCTGGGATTTAACTACGATTTGGATGGGGTAGTTTAATGAGTTTAGCAATCCGGCATAGGCGTAAATGACGGCGTCCTGTTCAGCTTCAGCAAAAAGACCAAAATTGATGGCATTGACAGTAATAATCAGAGCAGTAGCTCCATCCTTCATGATCAATAGATCATTTGTGATGTCGTAAATATCGAGAAATTGTTGAGTAGTAGATTGGACAGTATTTGGTGCAGACATGTCAAACTATCATTATAGACTACGAACCTCGATAGGGTCGACAGCGGTTCCAGTCAAGGTTAGTGATAATGGTAAAAATTGATAGCCATCTTTATCGACTGTCAGAGTATAAGTGCCACTTTCGAGCGGAGTGGTCACGAAGAATTGCCCAAGGGCATTGGTTTTGACGGCACGAGCAACGACTCCTGACTCACTTTTGATTTCGACAATGGCGTCATTGAGCAATTCACTCATCGGTGAAAGCACCATTCCCACGAGTTTATTGGGTTCGGTTGGTTTGACCGGAAAGGGAAGATCGGCATTGAGAGAAGCAGGTTGTGATGCGAGTTGTTCTGTGATTGGAGATGAAGAAGTGCTGTAGGCTCGTTCTTCAGCTGGCGCTTGATTGGCGTTTAGGACTGAGGCTTCCTCAGTTTGGAGCGCGGTGTTTTCGACCTTGATGGTTTGGTACTCAGGAATTTCGATCGTCGATGCCACCTGATGGACCGAAAGCAATTGCTTATTAGCTGCTTCAGTCGAAGGTATGACAATGGGGTTTTGTGGTAGCTCGACATTGATCGAAGCTTGAACTTGTTGATCAATATCAGAAGAAAAAGCTTCAGGTTCTTTCAGACTATGGGTAGATAATGTCAATGTAGGACGATGAAGATTACGAGTTTCGAGTCCCACTGCTCCAAAAGTCTGGAAAGTCAACATTATTTCTTGTAAACGAGATTGCTCGATTAACTCAAATTGGTCGGGAATAGCAGTCTGATCGAGTGACCCGAGATAATCCTTTATTCGTTGTCTGCGAGCCGGTGTGAGATCAAGTTCGGTGATTTTAGTAGTTTGTTGACTGGGAGTGTAAAGGAAAGCGTCGGGTATTTTGGGTTCTCTTC
>CAYQZC010000002.1:0-16464 GCA_964421945.1 uncultured Pseudomonadales bacterium | reverse complement strand
TTCAAAAATCCGCTCATACCCACCGACAACCAAACGTTTGAGGTAAAGCTCTGGGGCTAGACGTAGGTAAAAATCACAATCTAAAGCATTCATGTGGGTGGTAAACGGTTTAGCATTGGTGCCACCATATAGTGGTTGGAGCACCGGAGTTTCGACTTCAACAAAATTATGTTGGTCTTGGAGGTAGCGCCGGATTTCCTTTTCGATCAGCCACCGAGCATCCAAGATTTTTTTGACATCTGGATTGACCAGCATGTCGAGATAGCGTTTGCGGAAGCGGACTTCTTTATCCTCAGCGGCGTTCCATTCACTTGGGAGTGGTCTCAAAGCTTTCCCTAAGAATTGGTAAGTCTCGACTAAAATGGTAATTTCTTGGGTGCGTGAAATCGAAACTTTGCCAGAGACTCCGATGAAATCACCTGGATCAATCAGACTCAATTGGTCAAACAAAGCCTCTCCGATGGTATCTTTACGAATCATCAACTGGATGTGACCAGTAGAGTCTTGAAGATCAGCGAATAAGAGTTTGCCATGAGCCCGAACTGCCATCAAGCGGCCAGCGGTCACCACTTCTTGGTCGAGCATCTCACGAGCTGCCGCAATGCTTTGCTTTTTATCGAAACTGTAGGGATGTGCAACGACACCTTGAGCTTCGAGCTGGGTGCGTTTTTCTTGTTTGGCTTGGATGGTCTCGTCTAGGCGTGACATATAGGTTGTCATTATACCGATTGCTGGATGACAACTCCAGAGGAAGTTCAGGTCCTATAGTATTGATTTTTGAAAGATTTTGAAGTAGAATGTCACTCTTGTTTAATCATCAATAGCCATGAGGAGTGTATCACATGGGCTTTTTGTTGAAGTGGATAGTTAAAAATGTATTGTATGCCATTGGTCTCGGCTTCGTGTTGGGATTCTTGGGCTGGTTTTTGGGCACTGTGGTACTTGGGATCACTGATGAAGGATTTATCGAAATGGCTCGAATTTCGTTCATCGGCGTCTTGACCATTTTGTTCACCATTGATCTTGGTGCAACAGCTTTGTTGTGGATTTCGATTTTGTATATCAAAACACGATTTCACGTTACCGCTGAAGAGGCACGCTATGCCCTTACAATAGGTTTGGTCAAAGACAAGCCTGTTAAAGAATGGTCCACCGAGTGGATCAAGCGGGAAGTAGCCATCAACAAGGAGAAAAAAATGTACGCCAAACTGTTGGCAGATCTCTTGGAATCGATGGTAGGATAGCTTGTTCAGAGGGAGTAGCAATACTCCCTCTTTCCGTATAAAATACCTCGCTATGTCTGAACGTTCGGTATCAATGCGAGTCAAATTTTATTTTTCAGAATCTGATCAAGATCGGGAAGCTCGTTTGGCGCGGGCCAGAAATGTCATCGACCGATATGCTTTGAGTCCCATATATGAGGCTTCACGAGTGATGCGCAATCAGGTCGAAGAAGTAACGCTGGTTTTTGATGTTTTAGCTGCTACGGCTTTGTTACACCACGCTTTTGAAAGCAAATTAAATAAAAACTATATCGACGGTGGTTGTGGGGCTGGGATAGTTGAGTGGGTTGAGTAATCATTTTTCGTGTACAATTAGCAGTGATGTCTGTGCATGTGGTCTACGCCTCTACTTCCGGAAATGTTGAAATTGTAGTCGAGAAAGTGGTGAAGATCCTTCGAGATGCCCAGATATCTGTCGAGGCACATCGAGCTGAACAAACCCCACTCGAGACTATTTCAAACAATGACACCTTCATTTTGGCTACTTCCACCTGGGAACATGGTCAAATCAACCCTTTTTTCAATAGTTTACTTAAAGAAATGAAAAGCCAAAATTTTGCTGGCAAACGAGCTACTTTTATTGGTTTAGGTGACATTCGCTATGAGCACGTACTTTTTAATCAAGGCATGAAAGTGCTTCGGGGTGTCTGGCTTGATCAAGGTGGCACCGAGTTTCACCGCCAACTCTTGATAAATGGTGAGCCCTATCATGTTTTAGATACCACCGTTACAGTCTGGGCAGAAGCCTTAAAAACTTTACTACAATCGGAAACCTCACATGGCTAATACACCTTTACATCGACTAGTGGTCAAAGTGGCAGGTGAATCAGGACAAGGTGTTAATTCTGTTGGTGAGATTTTGACTAAATCATTTAAAGAAACGGGACATTATGTGTTTGGATATCGGGAATATCCCTCTCTGATCAAAGGCGGCTACTCGAGTTTTCAGATCGAAATTTCTGAAATGCCGATGTCAGCCTCATCATCACAATGTGATGTGCTTTGTTGTTTGAGTCGAGTTTCTGTCCATGCCTATCTCAAGAGTTTAAGACCAGGCGGACAGCTGTTACATACTTTAAAAGCCCTGACATTCAGGGCCGATGAGCAAGCATTCATCGAGCAAAACCAAATCAAAATCGAATTTGTGGATGCTGTCAAAATTGCCGAAGACCTCGGTGGGCGTTGGATCATGGCCAACACGGTAGTGATTGGTGTGCTTTTAGAATTGCTACAACTGCCAGAGACAGTGGTGACCCGTGTCCTCAAAGAAGAATTTGCCAATAAACCTCAAGTTTTGGACATCAATTTGCAGTGTGTCCAAGCTGGCTTGAAGTATCCGTTGACTACCCTATCTTCACCTCAAATCCCAGCTGGCACCAAACCAGAACTTGATGACGCCTACTTGATGACTGGTAACCATGGCATTGCTCTCGGAGCTGTTTCCGCTGGAGTCCGGGCCTATTATGCTTATCCGATGACTCCTTCGAGTTCTATTTTGACGATTTTGGCAAATTGGTCTCACCAAACCGGCATGTTAGTCAAAAAGATCGATTATGAAATTTCTGTGGCCCAATTGACGGTAGTTAGCATGTTTATGGGGACGCGAGCACTTTGTGGTACATCTGGTGGTGGGTTTGATTTGATGACTGAAACGGTTTCGATGGCTGGTATGACTGAGACACCTTTCGTATGTGTGCTAGGACAGAGACCAGGTCCAGCCACTGGTTTACCGACGTGGACTTCGGCTGCCGATTTAAATTTGGCAGTATACGGTGGTCATGGTGAGTTTGGACGATGTGTAGTCGCCGCCAGTGATTTGGAATCTGCCTATCGCCTGGTGGGCGAAGCTTTTAATGTAGCTGAAAAATATCAGTTGCCAGTGATACTTTTGACTGAAAAACAGATTGCAGAATCACTTTATTGTATAGAAAAACTACCGACTCCAGCTCCGATCGAAAGATCCTTGGTGTCACCAGCCAATCTAGAAAATCTAAAGCCAGTCGATCGATATGAAATCACCGAAAGTGGTATTTCTAAACGATGGGTGCCTGGTCAATCTACAGCCACCTATGATGCTAACAGTGACGAACATTTGCCAGATGGTTCTTTGACCGAGTTGGCAGAGCCATCTAAAGCACAGTATGACAAGCGCTTACGTAAGGAACAAACCCTTTTAGCAGAGTTGCCAGAGCCTGAATACTATGGTGATCCAGATGCCCAGCTAGTTTTTGTGGGTTGGGGTAGCGTCAAAGGTGTCATCCTTGATACGCTCGAAATTCTTCGTCGTAATCAATCTTCTCACAAAGTCGGTTATGTTCATTATGAATATGTGTATCCGGTCAGGACAGATTTGGTCGAAGAACTTCACCAGCATGTCGGAGAGCGTTTAGTATTGATTGAAAATAACTACCTGGGACAGCTAGGTGCCTTGATCAATCAAAAAACAGATTGGCAGTTTTCCAAGAAATTACTCAAGTACGATGGTAGACCATTTTTTATCGAGGATGTTTTGAACTATATCGAATCGGAGCTGAAATAAGGAGCTTATGTCAAGTTGTTCGTGTACCTTCCATGACTATTACTCCGACAATATTTATACTTGGTGTAGTAATTGTGGTAACTACGGCATTCATGCAGCTGTCAAACGAGCTCTAGTGGCTGAATGCAGTGAGCCCAAAGACACAGTGCTGTGTTTTGACATCGGATGTAATGGTAACGGCTCAGACAAAATTGGTGGGTATCGCTATCATGGCCTCCATGGCCGAGTTTTACCACTAGCCTGTGGTATCGCGGTAGCTAACCGAAGGATCAAAGTAGTGGCCTTTGGCGGCGATGGTGGGACGCTCGGTGAAGGTGTGAATCATCTAGTACATGCCATCAGAGGTAACTTTAACATTACCTTTATTTTGCATAACAACTTAAATTATGGTCTGACTCAAGGGCAAGCCTCCCCTACTACCAAACCAGGCATGAAAATGAACTCGTCACCAGATGGGATTACGACCGAGCCGATCCATCCAGCCCGATTTGCTCTGAGTTTAAATCCGACTTTTGTGGCTCGGACATTCTCCGGAGACGTGAATCACATGACTGAAGTAATCAAACGTGGGTTAAAACATCCTGGGTTTTCTTTTATCGAAATTTATCAAAGCTGTCCGACCTACAATAGAGCTACTCCTCACGAGTGGTATCAAGAGCGGGTGTGCGATGTCTCGACGGTAGCTGGATATGATGCTCACGATATTGAGGCGGCTCGGAGAATTTCAGACGATTTGGAAAACCATGTGGCTGTCGGAGTCTTGTACGAAAATGCCGCCAAACCAGAATTTGTGTCCGCTCAACCGACTCGACAAGGTAAAACCACTGAACTGGTCGATGAAGTGGTGTCAGGAGATATCACTCAGCTTTTGGACCAATTGAAATAGTTTTACTTTAGTGAAATAAGTTTTCTCTAGTCGTCCTAGTATTCAAACTGAGCATCGATGAGCGGTGAGGCGTTGCCTTCGTCATCAACAAATGCCCAGTTTTCGGTAACCATGAGCAGGTTGACAGTGTGTAGAACGACATCTTCTATAACAGTTTCAGGATAACCGATAGCTTTTGCTTTATCTATGGCAGCTTGGATAGTTCCGACATCATGGGTCCTGAGACCAGCCTTGAGTAAACGCATAATATCAGCTTGATCTTGGAAAGGCTGTTTTTCACTACCCAGTTCTGGATTATTTGACATACGTATTCCTCAGGCAGGAAAACATATATAAGAGTGCTTACTGCACGTCATCGATTTGGTAATGGATTTCGCCAGCAGGTGCTTTGACGATGACTTCATCACCTTTTTTGTGGTTGAGCAAGGCTTTACCTAATGGTGAAACAGCAGAGACTTTACCTTCACCAGGGTCAGCTTCAAATTCACCGACGATGTTGATTAGACGTTGGCTGGTTTTTTTACCTTTGATGGTGACGGTTACTTTAGAACCGATCCCGATCACGGTATGACTCTTGGTGTGTTTGACCACTTGAGCACGTTTGATGACTTCTTCAATTTCGGCAATGCGAGCTTCAAGAAGCGCCTGGTCATCGCGGGCACTGTGATACTCAGCATTTTCAGCTAAATCACCGTGTTCACGGGCCTTGGCTACACGATCTACGGCTGCAGGCAATTTTATGTCGACCAACTCAGTCAGTTCAGCTTGGAGTTCATCCAAACCTTCTTGAGTTAGCTGGACTGGTTTCAGATTAGCATCAGTCATATTCGACTAGTATAGTGGGTTTTTTGATATGAGCAAGCCTAAATTCTGGTTTTGCTGGTTTTTTGGGCTACTTTTATCTCGAGTAGCGCTCGTCTGAGTTCAGCTTCTGCTCGGATCAATTCATCGCGGTCGCGACTGGTGACCAAGATTTGTTGAGCTTGTTGGACAGCTTCTTGGGCTTTTTGTTCACTGATATCCCGATCAATCACTGCGGTATCGACGATGATCATGACAGTATTATCTGGACCGACATCAAGAAAGCCTTTTGAAATAACCAGCGTTGATTCAGTTTGGTCAACAGTATAACGAAGTTCACCAGTCTGTAAGGGCGTGAATAACGGCACATGGTGAGGCAAAATGGTGACTTCACCACTGACAGTAGGTGCCGAAACCGAATTAACTTCGAGTTGAAGCAACTGCTTTTCTTGTGAGACTACAGTTAGTTGTAGTTTTGCCATATATACTTTATGTTCGTAGCGTTATAAGGTTTGGGCTTTCTTGACCGCATCATCGATGGTACCCACCATGTAAAATGCCTGTTCTGGTAAGTCATCGTGCTTGCCATCAAGAATTTCCTGGAAACTCCTAATTGTCTCTGAAATCGGTACGTACACACCTGGAATATTGGTGAATTGTTCGCCCACATAGAATGGTTGTGACAAGAATTTCTGAATTCTGCGAGCTCGAGACACAATTCGTTTGTCGTCATCACTTAATTCATCAATACCCAAGATAGCGATGATGTCCTGAAGTTCTTTGTAGCGTTGGAGCACTTGTTGGACACCTCGAGCTACTCGGTAGTGATCTTCACCCACGATCGATGGTTGCAAGATTTTTGAGGCAGACACCAATGGGTCCACAGCTGGATAAATTGCTTGTTCTGATAAACGTCGATCAAGAGAGATAGTCGAGTCTAAGTGTGCAAAGGTAGCTGCTGGAGCTGGGTCGGTATAGTCGTCAGCCGGCACGAATACGGCTTGGATAGACGTGATCGAACCTTTCTTGGTAGACACGATACGTTCTTGAAGAGCTGCCATCTCAGTGGCTAGGTTTGGTTGATACCCTACTGCAGAAGGGATCCGACCCAAAAGGGCTGACACTTCAGATCCAGCTTGGGAGAAACGGAAAATGTTATCGATAAATAACAGCACGTCTTCTCCGCGGTCATCTCGGAAGTACTCGGCCATGGTCAAAGCTGTCAGAGCTACTCGTAAACGGTTACCTGGTGGTTCGTTCATCTGACCGAAACACATCACGGTACTTGCCATGACTCCAGAGTCTTTCATTTCATGATACAAGTCATTTCCTTCACGAGTCCGTTCTCCGACACCAGCAAAAACTGAGTGACCTTTATGTTCTTCGGCAATGTTACGAATCAATTCCTGAATCACCACTGTTTTGCCCACACCGGCACCGCCAAAGGCGCCGACTTTACCACCCTTTGCAAATGGAGCGATCAAGTCGATGACTTTGATACCAGTTTCGAGCATTTCGGCTTTGGTGACTAATTCAGTCAAAGCAGGAGCGGCTCGATGAATTGGAGCGGTTTGGGTGACTTTGATGGGCTCACCTTCGTCAATTACATCTCCTACTACGTTGAAAATGCGACCCAAAGTCTCTTCACCCACAGGAACACTGATTGGAGCACCGGTGTCAGTCACTTCGTGACCACGTTGAAGACCATCGGTAGGACCTAAAGCGATACAGCGTACTTCATCATTACCGAGTTGTTGTTCAACTTCGAGAGTCAGCAATTTTCCATCTGGAAACGTCAACTTCAAGGCATTGTAAATACCTGGAACTTTGTCAGGAAAAGCAATGTCGACAATTGGGCCGATAATTTGGGTGATGTGACCGATGTTTGGTGCAGTGGTTGATTTCATAGGCATCCTTTATCTGATAGTCAAGGCAGCGGTGGTGATATCCAACAATTCGCTGGTGATCGTCGCCTGCCGAGATTTGTTAAAGATTAATTTTAGTTCAGATACTAAGTCGCTGGCGTTCTCACTGGCGTTTTTCATGGCTACCATACGCGCACTGTGTTCGCTGGCTTTAGCTTCCAAAAAAGATTGATAAATAGTGTTTTCTATAAAATATGGCAACAAGTCAGAGAGTATGGTCTGAGGAGATGGTTCAAATATATACTCACTTTTGATTTCTGGTACTACCATGGTGTCATCGCGGTATCCGATATGTTGTGACAACGGAAGTAAGGGAGTGACTCTGACTTTTTGTGACAAGGTATTGATGAAATCCATGTAAACGATTTTGACTGATTTAAAAGATTGATCTAAAAAGCCATTCATCACCAAGGTACTGATGGGAAGCACATGACCATTTGATAATTTGTCAGGCATTTCGATAAATTGGGCGTGGATTTGTAGGCCAAAAATTTTGCAGAAAGCCACAGCTTTTTTACCGACGGCCACCACTTCCGGATTATCAAGCTGGCGATATTCGTGGATCAAGGATTTGAATAACAAAGTATTTAAACTGCCACATAGGCCTTTATCGGTGGAAATCACAATCAAAATATCTTTACCTGTTTCGTGTTGCGACAGTAAAGGGTGTAGTGAAGCATCAGAAAATTGACCAAGTTTACTCAGTGAAGTTTGAAGGGCTCGAGAGTATGGCCGAGTGGCAATTGCCTGCTCTTGAGCACGACGCATTTTACTAGCAGCAACCATCTCCATCGCTTTCGTGATTTTGGAGATATTTTGTGATGCTGTGATTCGCCGTTTAATTTGTCTTGTATTAGCCATGCTGATGCCACTCAGGGTGAATTGTGTTGAAACTGTTAATTGCGGTCTTGAGTTCAGCTACGGTTTCATCAGTGATTTTCTGATTCTTTTTGATCGATTCTAAAATGTCAGGATGAGATGTCTTGATGTATTCCAGATAAGCAGCTTCCCAGTCCTGGATAGCATCAACTCGGACTTGAGCCAAAAGGCCATTAACAGCTGCGAAAATCACCACGATTTGCTCTTCGACTTTCAAAGGAGTATCCCAGCCTTGTTTGAGAATAGCACTGACACGAGTACCACGTTCCAGCTGAGTTTTGGTTTTTTCATCTAAATCTGAACTAAATTGAGCGAATGCCTGGAGTTCGCGATATTGGGCTAAGTCGAGCTTCATGGTACCAGCCACTTGCTTCATGGCTTTGATTTGGGCTGATGATCCGACACGGGAGACGGATAAACCAACGTTAATAGCAGGTTTAACACCAGCATTAAACAAGTCAGTTTCCAGATAGATCTGTCCGTCAGTGATAGAAATCACGTTGGTAGGAATGAAAGCAGATACGTCATTGGCTTGAGTTTCGATGATTGGCAAAGCCGTGATTGATCCGCCACCGTATTTACTGTTCAAACGACAAGCACGCTCGAGTAAGCGGGAGTGCAAATAGAAAACGTCACCAGGATAGGCTTCGCGGCCTGAAGGACGACGAAGTAACAATGAAATTTCTCGATAAGCCTGGGCATGTTTAGTCAGGTCGTCATAGACGATCAAGACATCTTTGCCTTGCTCTAAGAAGTATTCGGCCACAGCTAATCCAGCATAGGGAGCTAAGAATTGTTGAGCTGCTGGCTCTGAAGCACTGGCAGAAACAATGACGGTGTATGCCATAGCACCACGCTCTTCCAAAGTCTGTTTGGTTTGAGCTAAAGTTGAGCCTTTTTGACCGATACTGACGTAGACACAGATGACGTTTTGGTCAGCTTGGTTCAGGATGGTACCCAGAGCAATGGCAGTTTTTCCAGTGGCACGGTCACCAATGATCAGTTCACGTTGACCCCGACCAATGGGGATCATTGCGTCAACAGCTTTGATACCGGTTTGGAGAGGAACAGTGACTGATTGACGGGTCATCACTCCAGGAGCAATACGCTCGAGAAGCATTTGTTTTTTACTTTCAAACATTGGTTTGCCATCGATGACTTGGCCGACAGCATTGATGGTACGGCCGACGATGTCGTCACCGACACCAATTGATAAAATAGTTCCGGTTCGTTTGACGATAGAACCGACACCCAAATGTCTGCCTGCACCCAAAAGTACTAAACCAACGGAATCTTTTTCGAGGTTAAGTGCTAAACCATATTGGTTTTGACCAATATCAACTAGCTCTCCAGATTGGATATCATCAAGTCCGTGAATTTTGGCTACTCCATCACCAAATGAGATCACTTCCCCGACCGATTGGACAGTTGGTGCTACACTCGATTTGGCTACGATTTGAGCCAATGAGGCAGATAGTGATGGCGTAGATTTCGGCATGACTGATTCTTTCTGATCCGTAGATACTTACCACTGAGCACTGATTTGAGCTTTGACACTCTCGAATTTTTGCTTCAAGGTAGCATCAAACTCTTGTGAACCAATCCGAATTTTGATTCCACCAAGTACTTGCGGGTCAACAACCTTTTCAAGCGCAATCTTGCCATACTTTTTTTCCAGTTGAGTGGTCAAAGTGGCCAATTGCTTGGCGGAAAGTGAAATAGCGGTAGTTACAGTTACTGTGGTCATAGGTTTATAACGACTTTAATAAGGTGTTAAGTTCTTGATCAATCAATTTGCTTTGGGCTTTAGCATCTAATGATTCACCGACTACTTTTTCAGCAGTGGCGACTACAGCATCAGCAAATTGTGTTTTTAATTCTTTAACGAGTTCTTTTTTCTCGTTTTGCCACTCAGCTTGGAGTTTGACGAGCTGAGCTTTTCCATGCTCTTGAGTCTGAGCTAGCAGCTCTTGAGAGCGAGTCTCAGCAGCTTTTTTGGTTTCTTCCATCAGACTGGAAGCAGCCTTTTCAGCTTCGCTTTGACTTTTCTTTTTGAGTGCTTCGATAGCTTCCTTCTCTCGAAGTGCAGCGTCAGCAGCTTTTTGGCCTTCAATAATTTTGTTGGCGCGCTCATCCATGATTTTCTGTACTGGTTTGTACAATAAATAAGTCAAAGCTCCAGCCACCACTGAGAAGTTAACGATTTGGAAAATGATTTGTGGAAGTTGAATATCCATAGTAAGGTTGACCTTTCTGGTTTAGACAAACTTCAAAATTAAGGCGACTACCAAAGCGTAGATAGCGATGGCTTCAGCAAATGCTGCACCCAAGATCATGTTAGTTTGTACTTTACTGGCTGCTTCAGGGTTGCGTCCGATGGCTTCCAAACCTTTAGCTACCAACATACCGATTGCGAGGGCTGGGCCGATGGTGCCGATACCCATAACAAAGGCGATTGCAAATTCAGTTGACATAGTTTCCTTCCTTTTACTGTTTAATGGTCCTCATGACCAGATGTGGCCATGGTAAAAAATACTGTTGATAACATTGCAAAGACCAGTGCCTGGATCCCGCCTACAACGATCTCAAGACCGTAAAAAGGCATGGGGACTACTACTGGAACTAAGAATGTGATGACTGCGAGAAGTACTTCACCGGCAAAGACGTTTCCAAATAACCGGAAAGCAAATGAGATGACTTTGGCAAATTCGAGAACTAACTCTAACAAGCCCACAAATAAAGTGATGGGACTTGAGAAGTTGATGAATTTACTAAAGTATCCAATCTTGAGGTACATGACTCCAAACACTTGAGTCATCAAGACTGAAATGATGGCCAATGATAAGGTAGTGTTTAGATCAGCTGTGCCGGCCCGGAAGTATGGTACAAATTTACCTTCAGTCTGGTGAGCACCAGCTTCTTCGGTATGAGATTCAGTTTCACTTGCATGTTCTTCTGTTGTTGTCTCGGTTTGATGAGATTCGGCAGGAGCGGCCTCTGGTGTAACAACTTCACTGGCTTGGACTTTGGCAGTTTCCAGCTTTACCTGACTTGGAGCTAAACGAGCATGCTCGGTGGCTTCAGCAGTTTCTCTAAAACCAATTGTCCCAACACCTGGTAAGAGTCCCAACCAGTTATTGAGTAAAATTACTAAGAAGAAAGTCGAGACTAAAGGAAAAAAATGACGAGTCTTTTTTTCTGAACCCGTCACACCATGTACCAAACTGTGTAAGCCTTCAAGCATCCATTCAGCGACATTTTGAATCCCTGAAGGACGACCGGTGGTCTTAAGGTTTAAGCGAACCGCCACCGCAAAGGAAATTAAAAGTCCTGAGACGATGAGACTGGTAAGAATTGAGTTACTAATTGGGATACCGGCAACGTGACCGATAGTTTCAGCTGAAATTGAGATGTGTAGTCCTGCGGACATAGTTACTGTTTTCTAGGATATTAGTACCTAAAAACCCCTTCTAAACTTCAACCCGAAGTACGGAGGGGATGTAACATCTGTTACGTTTGGATTATAACTGGAATTAGGTGCCAATCAATATGCAGTTTTTGTAATTTTGGCTTTATTCTGCCAACACGATCACTGCTTGATACTGATTTTTCGGATCTTCAGTTGTAATTCCTGGATCAAATTCAAGTTTGAGTTTGGTGATTTTGGCAAGCTCAGCAATCAAAGCCTCATTTTTAGTTTTCATTAAAACATAGGTGCCATCTTCATACTCACCCTTGGCATTACTGGCACTGACATTTTTGTATCCAGCATCTTCGAGCGATTTTTTGGTTTTACCAGCATAGCCAGCGATCGAAGTGGCATTAACTATCAAAATATTTGTCTTAGCTTTATCAATTTGAGCTGATGCCGAAGCATCAGGTGTTGGACTTGGTTGAGTGGTGGGACTTGGTTGGATAGTGGGGCTTGGTGTGGGTGATGCTTGAGCTGTTTTGCCAAATCCTCCCGAGGTAAATTTTAAGAAACCTAAGCCTAAACCGACTCCTACCGCGACTGTCAGTGCGAAAACTAAGAATGTCAGACCTACCATCTTGAAAAATGAGCTGGCTCCAGACTTATTTTTAATCACTGCTTTGTTTTGAAGTGTGGGTCTTGATTCTGATACTGAAGTCAGGACTGCTTTTTCTTCGTTAATTGAATCTGAAGGAATTGACATAGTGATGTGTTCCGTTTTGACCACTGGTTTAGTTTCTGATGTATCTACTTTGATAGTACTCTCAATGATCGGCTTGTCCAGTGTTGGGGTTTCATCGCTATGTGGTCCAAACTGAGCCAAAGCTTTGTCATCGAGTGTCTCAATGTCGGCACTGAAATCAGCACTGATAATAGTCGCAGGCACAGCAGGGGTCGCTACTGTCACTGCCATGGTCACTTCTTCAATTGGCATTGATGGCTTGGGTATGTCATCAAGATCTACTTGGCTGGTAACGATACTGGAAACAGTTTTTGTTGGTGGTGACACTTCCTCTAGATCATTATCTTCATCGTCGCTGTCGCCATCATTATCGTCAGCGTCATCATCTGAGCCGGTATCGAGAGTATGGATTTCTGCAGGTTTGACAACCGGTGTAGCTTCATGTTCTTCATCAACTTCAGATTTTACGACCGCAGGAATTGAATCTGCTGGAACAGCTTTAGGCAAATCAAAGCTTGGAGCATGATATTCTGGTATATCAAGGGTTTTCATGCCGGCTTCGATAGTCTGTTTGACGTATGAAGGCATTTGAGTTTCATCTTCTTTAAAGGTAGCAAGCTGTTGGACTGGCAAAGTACTACTGATTTGTTGCTTGAAGTTTTCGGCTACTAATTCATTTGTCAAAAGATAGACTGTTTGTAGACTTGGTTCGGCACCTTTGAGGGTTTTGACAGTCTCAGCTAAGGTATCGAGGTCCTCTACTTTTGCTTGATTGGCTTGATCAATCCCGATATAGTGTTGAGCTAAATAGAGATATGAACCAATTTGAATCACTGTTATCGAGGGCTCAAGTGATACTACTGACTTGATACTCCAACTGAGTGAGGTAACACCTTTGATTTTGATGTTACGAGCCTCAGCTGCCAGTGCGATGGGATTAAGGACACTATTTTCAATGGCGCTGAGTTGGACTTTGGTTTTGCCTTGGCGCTCGGTAAGCGAAAAAATATCGACTTGATAGCGGTCATTATTAAGATCAAGACTGGGAAGAACTTTATCTTTGACGTGCGACTTTACCTTATTCTCACCTGTTTCCCCGACTTCCAGGATGGTGTTAGTGAATAAAAAGTCAGGTAAGATGATCTGATACTCTTCTGGTTCGATTTTACTGAAAAGTTTTTCAATGTTTTCGGCGATGAGCTCGTCTTCATTAAGGAAATCACCATTAATTTGGCGGAATGCCTGGACTACAAAGGTATGCTCCTTTTTTGCCGGCAGTAACTCAGTGATGTAGGCCACGTCAGGCAAAATATAGAGAAGTTTTTGAGTATTTAACATGATGACAAAACCATTATAGCAACAAAGGGTAGTTTGCCATAGACCATGCTGTGCGAGCAAGGTGGAAACTGATAAATAGTACTATCCAATTTGGAGTTTTTGTGACTAGAATAGTCGCTATGAACGCACCAATTTCCATACAAAAATCACTTTCTGTTTTTCTGCTCTCTCTGATGTTTTTCTCATTGGCATCAGCACAGGTTTTCGCTCTTGATATCCAAATCAGACCTGACGGAAGCATCTATTTTTACCAAAGTCAGGTTTTGGGTGATGAAGATGAAGTAGAAAAAGAGGAAAAGAAGGTAGAAAAAGAAGTCGAGAAAAAAGAAGTCGAAATCAAGCGGACTGAAGAAAAGCGGGAGGAAAAACGAGAAGTGAAGCGTGAAAACCAGAAACCTACCAAAATCCTACCTCGCAATGAACAAAATCGTATCCGACTTACACCACAAAAAAATGCCACCGACGTGCAGATCGAGAAAAAGAAGTTGATTGAAGATAAGACAGGTGAGACACCTAAATTAGAGTTTGAGCGCAAAGAGGCAATGAGTGCAGATGATATCAGGATCGGTGTGCCTGCTGTCCGTGAGAAAGAGCGTGAGACTGAAGTCGAGAATGAAGTGGAAAATGAACAAGAAAATGACCGACCAGAAATAGAGCGACTTCGTGCAGAACGACGTGAGCGTGGCGACGAAGAGTTTGAAATCCAATCTGAAACCAAGGACGATGGCACGACTGAGTTCCAATTTGAGTCCCGAAATGTCAAAGCCAAGTTTCCAGCCGCTGCAGAGGTGTTGGTTGATCCCACCACCCGGGAGGTCACCATAATGACACCCAATGGTAAAGAGCATGTTTTGCAACATTTGCCTGATCAAGCAATTGATCGGATGCTAGAAGCTGGTTTTGCCACCATGGGTGAGGATGGCACCAAATCCGAAGTTGAAGTCGAGAACACAGCTGATGACCGGGTGGTATTTTCCATGACCCAGAAAAAGACCAAGCGGCTTCTAGGTTTCCCGATCGAAGTCGAAAACAAAGTTTCTCTCGATGACGAGACTGGCGAAGTGTCTGAAACAGAGATCCCACCAGAAAACCCCTTGCTACGGGTGCTCAACTTTTTTGCCCGATAACGATATGCTTTGATCTATTTATGATCTACTCATGATCAATTTGATATAGAAACATGAATTAGCAGAGAGTAACAGCCTCTGCTAATTTGGTCTGATCGGATAATATATTGATATATCAGGCTAATTTGACCACAAATTACTTAAACATCACCGTCTTGATCACTTGTTGTATAAATTCGTTTTTGTAGTCACTTAGCCCAACAAAACGGAAAGTATAGCTATTTCCCTTGTAGATGGTTTCAACAATCACCATAGGTCGAGTGGTATTACCCATATCGCTATACCCATTTGGGAGTTCTGCATACACTGCAGCTTGTCCTCCTACAACGCTTCCTGAAACTGGAACATCTAAGAGATATGAGCTGAGTACCGTGCCAGGTTTAATTTCGATGTCAAAACCTTCAGGGTCAAACTTTCCAGTGTTTTGAAAAGCAATAATCTTTTTTTCTACGCCATAACCATCAGTGATGGTGTCAGTTTGGATGGTATAGGTATCTAGATACTTGAATTGGACGGCTATCCCTGGCTGCTGATACTCTAACCAAACATCTAGCTGATCTGTCGGCGCAACATATGGTTGGCTCGTTGGTGTGGCAGGTATAGAAGCAGATATTTCCTGGTCATTTGTAACTGTTGGTGATTGTTGTTTTTCTAATGTGGTTACATCTCTTGGAGCTGAGGTTGCATTTAACCACAGTAGATAGCCATTTAATGCTAAAGAAGCGATCAGTAAAACTCCTACGACTCCTAGGAGACCAGGTAGATATGATTGATGAGTTTTGGGTGAGTCGGTTAAAAGTAACTTTGGGGTGGTATTACTGTTGTTATCATTTTGATTTACTGTATCAGTTGAAAAGCTACGATCTGACATATATGGCCTCTATGTCCACACAAAAACTACTGGACATAACATCAGTGTATCACTAAATGGAGTCTGCAGACCATGGATTGGGAGTAGTGAGTCCGGTGGGACTCGAACCCACGACGCACAGCTTAAAAGGCTGTCGCTCTAACCGACTGAGCTACGGACCCGCTCAAGGATTGAATTATACCAGGTCAGGCCTTTTTTTTGCTATGGCTGATTTTAGTGACCGAACGATGAGTCATTTTGTCGCAAGTAATAGCATACAGCTACCGCAGGGATACCATTAAAATCGCTATCGTAGGCATCTACAGCAGCCTCGTACTGGTCCTTTTGGTGTGGCACACCAGCTGGTTCTAGAAAATACAAAACGAATCCTGGGGCATTTTGATCAGGAATAGGTTGTTTATTGAGAGCTTTGCTGCGGACTTCTTGCAAGCTTACCAATTTTTCTTTCATGTTCCTCCTTTATGAAGCAGGTTACAAATGAAACATACGATTCAGGATACTCCCTTTTATAAGGAATACCTGACAAATTCTTTTGTCAGCTGAAAGTTAGGCATACACAAGTCTTCAGTAAGCATAGGTTACAATAGTCACATGCCTGAGCTACCTGAAGTTGAAACTATAGCTAGACGTCTCCGAGAAGTTATTCTGGATCGGACTTTGG
>CAYQZC010000001.1:15171-18823 GCA_964421945.1 uncultured Pseudomonadales bacterium | reverse complement strand
TCGAATCACTAGAGCTATTCAGGAAAAAGCTTGTAACAGTTTACTGCTCAAAGTCAACCAAATCGGGACCTTATCAGAAGCCCTTCAAGCGGCTTTTGCCAGTCACAAGGCTGGTTGGCAAGTTGTGGTTTCACATCGCAGCGGCGAAACAGAAGACAGCTCGATTTCAGATTTAGCGGTTGGCATCGGTGCTCGCTACATCAAATCAGGCGCCCCGGCCCGCGGCGAAAGAACAGCTAAATATAATCAGTTATTACGAATCGCTGAAGAAATCGGTGAGTAACTTATTCTTCTTTGCCAGCTTTACGTGGCTTCACCCGAGCTTTGATAGCAAACTGCCATTGATCACCATCACTGGTATCAAAACTGGTGGAATTGGTCATTTGGTAATAATTAACTAAATAATTACTCAGTGCCTCTTCCAGCTCTTTACGCTGTTCGTTTAATTCACCAATTTGGACTTTGAGCTGAGTGACTTGGGCGTCAGCTTGGAGCTTAGTTTTTCGCTCTTTGACTTGGTTGGTAAATTGTTGGGCTTGATCTTCAGCCACACTGAGTTCGGTATCATTCTCAAAAATGTTTTTGAGACTTTCACGACGATGCTTGAGCTCTTCACTGATTTTGAGCAGTTCATTGGCATTTCGCTCGATCACATTTTGGAGTGATGATAATGTTTCTGCGACTTGGTCAGATGCTGCTGCTTCGTCACTTGGATTCACAGAACTAGCTTGGGCCTGTTTAAGTGCCGCGGCGGCTAAATCATTTCCTGAAGTGGCCTGAGTGTCTTGGGTTTGATCGTTCATACAACCTTTCTGATGCAGATGATGGTATACCACATTCGACTCACCATTGTCACTTGCCTCTTGCGTCTAGAGAGCACTCTAGCGGATAATACCTCTGGATAGGATTACTTTGTATGTCAAAACTTACTAAAATTGTTGCCACAATCGGTCCAGCTACTGAAAGTGAAGAAACACTTACTAAAATGATCACTGCTGGTATGAATGTTGCGCGTTTCAACACTAAACATTCTGACCCAGAATGGCACAACGAGCGAATTGCCCGCGTCCGCAAAGTCGCCGATGAACTTCAAAAACCCATTGCCGTTTTATTAGATTTACAAGGACCTGAAATCCGGATAAATCTTCCAGAAGAAAAAAGTTTTGATATCAAAGAAGGTGAAACTGTCGTTTTTACCTCTGACACCACAGCCAAACCAGAACGTAACATCATGATCCCCCAAGAGGTAATCGATGCCTTACCAGTCGGCTGTACTATCATTTTGGCTGATGGCGCTTGCGAATTTGAGTTGACCAAACATGAGAAAACTCACTTCATCGCCACCTCACGAATGAATAGCACCGTGGCTCATCGTAAAACCATGAATACACCCGGCATCACTCCAAACATGCCTTCTTTGACTGACCGTGACTACAAGTATTTGGATGGTGTCCGTCCAGAACTGGTAGATTATGTTGGTTTGTCATTTGTGCGAAACCGCCAAGATATTGGTATTCTGAGAGCTGAATTGGAAAAGCGCGGCTATAACTCAGCCATCATCGCCAAGATCGAAAATCAGCAAGCTGTTGATAACTTGGATGAAATCATTTCAGCAGCCGATGCCGTCATGGTCGCTCGTGGTGACTTGGGTGTAGAAGTAGCTTTCCAAGAATTAACTTACTGGCAAAAAACTATCATCGATAAATGCCGATTGGTAGCCAAACCTGTGATCACCGCTACCGAAATGTTAAAGTCGATGGTGACCAATCCTCGACCAACACGCGCAGAAGTCAGTGACGTCGCTCATGCTATTTATGATGGGACTGATGCCATCATGTTGTCTGATGAAACCACTGTCGGAAAGTACCCTGTCAAAGCGGTAGCTACTCAAGCCATCATTGCTGAGTTTAACGAACATCATGCTTTGGCTAAAATGGATCCCTTTCCAGCATCAAGTAGTTCCATCTCTGTGACCCAAGCTGCGATTGCTTTGTTGGAAAGAAGTAGTTTCCCGATCGATCGTATCGTTTGTTTGACTGAAACTGGCAACACTGCCATGCAGCTCTCACGCTTCCGTCCACATATTCCTATTCATGCACTTACCTCAAACAAGAGTGTCTATCGCCGTCTGAATTTATCTTTCGGTGTCGTTCCACATTTGATTGATCGATCAAATGATGCTAACCTAAATGAAGAGACATTGGTCGAACAGTGTCTATCACTAGGTATCACTGCCAGTGGGGAACATATCTTGCTCGTCAGAGGTAAGTTCATACAAAAAGCTGGACTGACAAATACCTTATCAATTATTGACGTACCTTAAGGAGGTATATGGCAAAAAAAGGCGGACTCTTAACCCTTCTGCTCGGGGCTGCCGCAGGGGCTGCTGCCGTGTTATTAAGCGATAAGCAAAATCGGATCAAAGCTGAACGTGGAATCCAAAAAGCTTCCACCAAAGCCAAACGTCTGGCTGATGACTTGGAAAATAATCCTGAAAAAGTAGCTCGAAAAGTGGTGTCTCGTGGCAAAAAAGTAGCCGCAGTAGCCGCTGGTAAAGCAACTGTCAGTACTAAGACCAAAAAATCCAAGTCGGCTGGCATGAAAAAAAGCAAATAACTGCTCAGAGTTGATGCCATTTTTTCAAATGGCTATCAATTGAACCATCGTAGAATTGTTGAAGGTACTCAGTCTTAGACTGGGTACCTTTTATATAAGGCAGTTGTCGCTTGAGCACCACCAATCTTGGAGCCAAGTGAAAACTAAAACTTAATAATAACGTCAGCACCAAGGCTATTCGCCATTGATTTGAGCGTTCCCAATACACTGACATTACTTTCACCATCACGATCATCATCATGATAAAACCGGAGAGGGCATAGCGCGTCGAAAGTGGAGGCACAAACCACCACACCAACCATTGATACCCGATGAAACTAATCACCACTTTTATATCAAGGCGTTTCAACAGATGTGGTAACTGCCAAAGCAAGAGTGGCAAAAACAAGACCAGCAACCAATTGGTGTAGTCACGCGAAATGAGTAACTGCCATGGTGCCTGCCACAATGAAAAAAACTGTTTGAAAATAAAATGTGAGAGGGTACTCTCTCCACCAATCTCTTGAACTTTTTGGGTGTGTAAAAATAATGAAAGAAACGGATTTCCGGTATGGATATAAGCCCATCCATAAAAGGGAAGGGGAAGCATAAGCATAGCCAGAGAACTTTTAATCAGATTTCGCAAAGTCAGCCGAGGACCCCAAAATAACCACCAGCTCCACAAGGGCACCAGCAGTATCGAAAATAACTTAGTGGCAAGTGAAGCACCTAAACCAAACCAACTCAGATAAAGCATTTTGTATTTTTCGTCACTTTTTTCTGTGGTTATGGTCGCTGACAAATAACTAAGCATCGCTTGGAGTGCCAGTAATTCCCAGGTGGCTTTGATAAGATCGACGTAAACACTACTACTTTGCCAGGTAACTACTTGGAAAAGCGACACAAAAATCATGCTCAACAATGTCCATGACCAACTCAGCCATCGTCTGGCCAACCAGCCAGACACCAAAACCAACATCACCCCAAACAAGTAGGCCACCACTTTGGTACCGCCTTCTCCTCCAATGATCCAACCAGCCACAAAAAAAAGCTCGCC
>CAYQZC010000001.1:0-15161 GCA_964421945.1 uncultured Pseudomonadales bacterium | reverse complement strand
GCCTAACTGAGGATTAACCGATTGATAAAGATCAGGAATAAAAACTAGAGATCCATGCTCGACAATACTTTTGATAATTGGCAGGTGATACCAAACAGCATCAAAACCCGTTTCAGGCATGACTAGGCCCACTGCATGTAAGGTCCAAATCAGGCACAACCCTATCACGAGGCAATACTGCCACCAAGTCTGCAACTGTCTCATGGCGCTATTCTACTAGACTTTTGAGGATTTCGGCTTGTCGTTGTGAAACATCTGATAATACACAGCTGGGATGAACAACAACATGATGCTACTTGAAATCAGTAATCCTGAAATAATGGCTCCACCTAAACCACGCCATAATGGGTCGGCGATGGTAATTGGTAAAAGTCCCAACACAGTACATAACTTTGTCAAAATGATGGGCTCCATACGACTGGCTCCAGCATCTGCGATAGCAGACTTGAGTGGCATACCCTGTTTTTGGTTGAGGTTGATCTTATCCACGATAAACATGGAGTTGGTAACTACGATACCAAACAATGAAAGTACACCAATCAAGGCTGGGAATGAGAGTGGGGTACCAGTCAGTCCAAATATTAAGAACACACTTGAAACAGCCAATGGGATCACCAAAAGCACAATAAATGCTTGGCGGAAGGATCCAAACTGGACTACCATAGTTACCAAAATCAGAATGGCGGCTACACCCATAGCTTGTAAAATCGAGTTAACAGATTTTTGGTTTTCTTCATTTACACCACCAGTTGACCAGCTGTAACCTTCTGGCAAATCCAATGTGTCAGCAAAGGTTTCCAATTTTTTACTTTGATCTGCAGTAGAAAAACCAGAGACAGTAGTGGCTGAAACTGAAATCGTGCGATTGCCATCTTCTCGGGTGATTTGAGTAGGATTGGCTCGTGTTTCCCAATGACCAAGACTACTGAGTGGAAGACTTTGCCCAGTCATAGTAGTGATTGATAAAACTGATAACTCTGATGGATCGGGCTGTGATGTCAATTTAAAAACAATATCTTGCTTATCGGCATCAGTACCATCCCAGTTCACAGAATCCAAGGTGAAACCACTAGCATACATCCGTAACCATAGACCTAGTTGATCGACCCCAATCCCATGCTCAGCCAAACGAGCTAAGTTGGGGACAAAAACCAATTGTGGCGTACCGGTCTTGATACTTTTTTCTACGTTGGTCACACCAGGCTGTTGTTCGAGGTACTGCATGATTTGATTGGCATAAGAATCAAGAGTGTCGAGATTGTCTCCTGCCAGTTTGATTTGCAAATCAGAACCAGCTGGGGGTCCACTGCTTTCTTCAATTACAGAAACTTTACCTTGCTGATAGCCTTTATATGAGTCTCGTAAATCTTGGGCTACTTCCATCGAGCTGACTGGTCGATCACTTTCAGCTGGTAAGTGTAATGAAAATAAAACACTATTGGTAGAGTTATCACGATTTCCATTTCCACCCAAACTTTTGCCTATCTCTGCCACCACAAATTGTGAGTGTGGTGTCTGCTGAAACTGAGGTAATAGTCGCATTGCTTCTTGATAGGTTGTTTCTAACCGGGTACCAGATGGAAGCTCGACATTGATGTAGATTGTTTCTTGATCAGATTTAGGGAAGAATTCATTTTTTACTAAACCAAGTGGCAATAGTGCAAAGGAAACGACGGCATAAATCACGATCGCCACAATCACTTTCAACCGTGATGCTTTAGAACTCAAGATTCGCATGATCGTACGATAGTAAGCAGCTGAAAAACCCTCTAAATCAATCAGACCATGATTCATAATCCGTTGTGATCGGGCTGAGATGGTGTTGAAAATCGGAGCTTTGAATACTTTTTTGACGCGAGAGCTTATGGCTTTTCCAGTCATTTTGATCACTACTAACCAGAATATGAACAAGCCGATTATCAAAGGCATAAACGGATTGCCTTTGGCGACAGTCAGCAAGATGCCTAATGCTATCAGCAGTCCTAACACTTTCAATAAAGTCACTACGCGTTTGGGCACATTTGGTTTCAAAATCACGATCATGATGGGCAAGGTGATCAAAACTGCAATGGCGGTCGATGAAATCATGGTCACTGTAACTACGATAGGAATTGGTTTGATAAATTCACCAATGATACCGGTACTGAGTAACAAGGGCACAAATGACCAAATGGTAGTGATAGTGGTCGACCAAATCGGTACGATAGTATCTCTCCACACCAATAGACCAGTTTGCAATGGCGTAAACTTGCCGGTTTTGTAATAGCTGGTCATCGCAGAAACAGTAACGATGGTGTCATCTACTAAAAGACCAAGAGCTAACAAGAACGCAAACAATGATAAAAAGTTGATAGACATTCCCAACATGTTCATGAAAATAAATGAACTCAAAAATGTCAAAGGCACGGTCAGCGACGAAATCGCAGCTTGGCGAAAACCTAAGAAAAGTAAGAGACAGGCAAACACCAAAATAATAGTTGATCGAAATTCGACTAACAAATCAGCGAATTGTTCTTGGATTTCTTCACTGGTGTTCATGATAGTAGTGACTGAAAATAATCCAGGACGTTCTTCAAGTAAGCGTTCGACTTCGGCTTCGACTTGGGTACCAGCCTCATCGATACTGGTGCCACTAGTTTTGTAGACATAAAAAGTGACTGAGCGTGATGTCTCACCATCTTTTTTGGCGAGCAACGCGATCGGCTGATCTGCTTTTGGTTTGCGTGAAATATGAGCGACTTCACCTAAACTTATCACTTTGTTGTCGACTTTGATCTGCATTTGGCGAAGATCATCGACAGTCGTCAAACTAGGATTGATAGTGACTGCGAAAGAGTTTGCTGCAGTTTTGACACTACCAGCTGGATATGAAGCCACACCTTTTTGCACCATCTGTGATAAAGCTAATGGACTCAAGCCATAGGCTTGCAGTTTGGCAGGCTCGACTTCGACCACAATTTCTTCAGCTTCGAAGCCGGCAGTTTCGACTCGATCCACCTTCGACAAATCTTCAAGTCGAGTCTTCATATGATCTGCGAAATTCATCAGGGTAGGGACATCAGCACTGCTTGTCAAAGCAAAGGTCCAAATAGGCACATCTTCAAAATCGAGAGCTGCCACTTGTGGAACTTGAGCATCATCGGGCAAATCAGTCACTGCATCGACTAATGCTTGGGAATCATTTTTAGCTTTCTCAGGTTCGACGGTCGAGATAAACTGCATGGTGATTACCGAGACATTGGCATTAGAAAACGAAGTAATCACATCAAGACCTTTGGCATTTTGAAGTTTGTTTTCCAGCGGGACTGTCACTAGTGATTCAACATCTTCTGGAGATGCACCTGGTAATAAAGTAACTACAGAAACAATTGGGATCTTCACTTCTGGATTTAAGCGCTTAGGTAAACTGAAGTAACTTACCGTACCTAATAAACCAATGGTCAACACTAACAAAACCACAATCCGAATATTGCTAATAAACTTAGCTACCAAGCCTTGAGCCAGCGAAGCATCAAACTTCAAACCGGCAAAGTAGGAATGATCACTATTTTCGTGGGTGGTTTTTTTGGTCTTTGCCATGATTATTTTATTTCAACAGGATCAGTTTCAATAATGTTGCGATCGAGGATGACAGCTGATTCAGATGCCAAACCTTCACGAACTTCTACCATTTGTCCATACACTTCACCCAGTTTGACTTGGGCGGCTTTGGCGACAGCAGGACTCTGAGATCGATCAGCCACGTAGACAAAGGCCCCAGTTTGACTGTAGTACACGGCATCGAGTGGGACATAAGCACCACTGCGGATTCCAGAACCAAAAGGCAGTTGGACCGTAATATATTGATCATTTTTGACATCATTGGCATATTGAGCTGGCAGGGTAAACAGAATCGAATGCAAACTGCCGACAGTTGGTTCACTCGAAATATATCGAGGAACAAGCGTAAGCTTTGATTCACCAATCATGACTGTACTCGGAGCAATGCGTGAAATCAGGTCAGCAATTGGCCCAGCCACCAAGACTTCGACATCAGTTGAAGACTGGTTGGCTTTGATGGTAGCGATGACAGTGCCTGGATTTACAGATTCACCCACATTGACGTAGACTCGCTCTACCACCCCTGCACATGGAGCAGCTGGATACATTAAAGATTCACTAATTTGAGCCATGCGCAGATTGAGGGCTGCGATGTCTTTGTTGAGGTCAAGTGCCTTGGCTTGGAGATCAAGACTCCGAAGCGTGGTTTCTTTCACCAATCCGGTGATACCAGCAATTTCTTCGTCTTCATTATTGGTGTACTCACTGGCTTTGAGACCGGCTTTGAGTCCATTCAGACCAGCCAAAACTTGAGCTTTACCTGATTTGAGTTGACCAATAGCATTGTCTTTACTTCCATCAGCATTCACAGCTTCAAGTGCGGCAATTTGATCATCCATGTTATCAATGACTTCTTCATTTAAATCGATCAAGGATCGGGTGTCAGCTTGGGACGATCGACCGATGGCTCGCAATTCTTTGGCTTGGACTTCATTTTTCTCTGCCAAATCACGATTTCGATTAATCAGTGCCTGTTGTGCGTCATAGGTATCCACAACGTGTTGATAGCTACGCTGACTCAATTGTCGAGCTACACTTTGGACATTGCCACCTTGATAACTGGTACTCAGATTGACTAATCTCTGACCTGCATTGACGGTTTGACCTTCACTGACTGCCACTTTTTGGACAATGCCAGGGGCCTGGGCGACTATAGAAATCACACCGGTCTTAGCTACTTTTCCTTGGACGGTGATGCTTGGAGTATCACCCAAGGTGTAGGTCAAAACAGCTTTTGGTGCTAGTTGTTCAGCTGCTTTCTCTTCGGCTGGTTTTCGTAGAATATTGCCAACAACTACTAATACTAGTAGTACTGCCAATAGTCCAAAAAAGCTCAACAAAGGGAAGCGGTTAATCACCAAACCAGCTTGATGGATAGACCATTTCCAGCCAGATTTAATTTTTGAAAGTAGGGAAGTGACTCGAGACATAAGTGGTTACTATAATATATTTTGATGCTTTTTGATAGTCTAATATATAGAAGAAGTATTGTAATACTTAACATGTTAATTGTCAATGTGTTAAAATACACTTTGATGCAGAAACAAATACTTAATTGCCGTGGCTTCCAACTCCGATCAGCGGGGTTAATCAGGTTGGCCACCCATTTGTTAAAGCAAGGAGACCAGGTACTCCAGAAGCACTTTGGCATCTCCCATGCCCAGCTTCAGGTGTTGATGCTGGTAGAATGTTCGAGCCCCATCAGCCAACGTGAACTAGCTCAATCCCTCAATTTGACACAGGCTGCCGTCAGCAGACTGACTGATACCTTACTCAGAAAAAAGTTGATTAATCGTGTTGAAGACCCTGAGAATAGACGGACAAATAAAGTCACACTAACGCCTGAGGGACAATCGATGATTGAAGATGCATTTAGTTTGATTTCAGAACTTGAAAAGAAACTCTACGACAGCATCTCACCCCGAGATCTTGCCACATGGCTCAAGACAACTGCCGAAATTCAATCACGTTTGCCATAACACCTGGCCAGACTCACATTGATCAACTATAATACCCGGTATTGCGCTCGTAGCTCAGTTGGATAGAGCAACTGCCTTCTAAGCAGTAGGTCGTGGGTTCGAGTCCCGCCGAGCGCACTCGATTTCTCTTCAATCTTTTAAAGTAAATTCTTGAGTCCTATAGTTTTTTGTGGTAGAATACAGGCAACGTCATAGTAAACAAGGAGTCAAAACATGACGCCCAAAAATGATGGCCAGAAACCAAAAAACCAAGATCCTTCAAAAGAAGAAACTCCTGAGCCGACCTTGCCTCAGATCCCCACACGAAGCATTTGGGTTGGGTTAAGTAAGGAAGACGAACAACTGCTCCGAGAGTTGCTGCACCGACCTGGTAGGTTATACGGAGGCAGCCGGATATTTGATCACTTTTAGTTGGTCATGAGACCTCACAACCGGATTTCATTTTGAAGTCCGGTTTTTTTATTTATACCATCGAAAGCTACGATGCTATAATCCTCAAGCTCGTTAATGTTCTCAAGTAAGGAGTAGCAAGCTCATGCGTGTCCAATGGCTCGTGATGATAGTGTTGCTGTTGATAATGGCAGCACTGACAGGCTGTTCTGGTAGCGACAATGGTGCTAAACCCACATTGGCTCCGAGTGATAGCGATAGCAATATCAGTTTCGACGGTGAAAAACCGACTGATACTAACACCTATCTCATCACAGGGGTGGTCGTCGATATGAGAAGCATCCGAACTGGTCAAGAAACAACCTCAAATACTGAGATTGATCTTTTAGGACCGTTCGAAGGGGCTTTCTGGCCGATTTTCGGCATCGACTCTAGCCTCCAAACTAGTGGCAGTTCGGTCGAGACCGGTAAAGGTTTCATTCGATTTGATGTCACTGCCTCCGAAGCTATAGCTGAAGCTCCAGTCGGATCTCAGATCATCCTAAAGACCACCGATTCCAAATCGTTTTTGCTGGTGCCTGGAGATATCGTCACATTTAAGTGCCGCCGTGACTTTGAGCCGGTGGCAGCCGTAAATGTGGGTGAAAAAGTCTCCGAAGCCAAGCATGGTACATGGGAATTGGACTACTGTAGGTTACTCACACCGATAGTAGAGAGAGCAACTGAATAAGCTGTTTGGGTGTCACCGTGTGTGGCACCCTTTTTTTATCAGATTCCTTTTTTATAATTTTCCAGGTACAATATCAGATCTAGATGGTGGCTATAGCTCAGTTGGTTAGAGCGCCGCTCTGTGAAAGCGGAGGTCGCGGGTTCGAGTCTCGTTAGCCACCCACCTTTTAAGCTAAAACTTGGTACCCTGACCAACATTTGTCAGGAACTTGTTATACTATATCCATGAAGTTAATCGTAATATATGGTCCTCCAGCGGCGGGTAAGTACACTGTTGCCAAAGTTTTAGCAGAAAAGATAGATTTTAAACTTTTTCACAATCACCTCACCGTTGATTTACTTAAGTCAGTATTGCCCTTTGGCACACCAGATTTCTTCAGACTAAGCCAAAAAATTAGGTTGCAGATCTTTGAAGAAGCCGCAAAACAAAATGTTGCAGGCGTTATTTTCACCTTTGTATATGAAAAAAATACAGATGATACTTTTATACACAGTTTGCTAGATGTGGTTCAATCAAAGGGTGGCGAGGTCATCTTTGTACAACTCTATTGTGAGAAAGAGGAGTTACTGAAGCGAGTGAAAGAAGAATCAAGAAAACAGTTCCAGAAAGTGAAATCTGAGGATGGTTTGCTGGGCATGCTTGAAAGTGGTGAAATGATGGCAACAATACCATTTGTTAAAAGCATCAAAATTGACAATACTCACTTAACTGTTGATGAAACCGTTGAACAAGTTCTGGAATCAGTTAAGTAAACGAGCTGATTTATTTCACTGAGTCTCAATTTTGCTAACCCAATTTGCACCGCATCGTCAAATGCCGATAAAATACGATCAATTGACCGAGTTGTTACTAAACTTGTAAATCTGGGTAATGCACCCAGGTATTTCTTCCTCAAGAAGTAATCTCAAAAACCATTGATTTTTATACCCACTACCGGACAAGTCGGAACTAAAAAGCTATAATGTGTTTGATATGAAATTTTTTTCAATTCTTTTTGCTTCAACTTTTAGTGGGATTAGTATGATCATACTTCCTTTATCAGCCTACTCGCTAGGTGGGATGATGAGATTACCTTTCTTCGGAAACAGTACTACAAAAGCAACTGGTTTATTACTTCTTATCTTTGGTTTATTTATTTTCACCTATTGCAGTAGCTTATTTAAGAATATTGGGAAAGGAACACCAGTTCCAGTTGAACCACCAAAAGAACTAGTCATCGAAGGCCTTTATAGAAAAAGTCGAAACCCTATCTACATTGGATATTGGCTTATTCTCATAGGTGAAAGTTTATTTCTGGGGCAATCACTTGTCTTTCTGTATGCCATTCTTTTCATCTTCAGTTTGCATTTATACATAGTTTTCGTCGAAGAAAAGGAATTGGTAAAAAGATTTGGGGATGACTATAAAAAGTATCTACAAAAAGTACCTAGATACTTTTAATCGGAAAAATAATTAATGAACTTTGTAGAGTCATTCCAACTGAATCTACTACACCACCCCAAAGTTTTTTCCTCAAGTAAATTTCGCACCCCACTACAAGACATTTGAACTCCAAAGGCTGATGTCAACGTCGATTACTTTAGAATTCCTAATGAATAACTCTTTCTCCCTTGAATTTATCTGCTAGATCTAACTGCTGACCTATTAAATCGCTGATTTGTTGTTGTAGGTCTGAGATTTCAGCATATTCTGCGAGTATGTTCTTTGCACCGAGTTGGAGCTCATCCAGGTTTCTTGATCCAATTTTAGGCTGTATAATTGCAATGAAGTCAGTGGTTGTTTGAATTAGAGTTTTACTCATGATATTCATCTATTATAAGGCAAAGCAGGTTTGAACATCGTCCAACCATCTACCCAAGTGCGAAATTAAAGGTGGAAAATCAAATGCATTCCTGAGAATGGATTAACTTCGAGTTTATTTTAAATTGCAATCAATATTACTCCCCAAACTTCCCTTATCAAGCCTTATCATACAAAATTTCCCTCTTGAGTTCGCCACTTCACTAACAAAATCTCCATAAACCTGCCCATTATCAACTTTCCCTTCAAGAAATTCCAAACTCATTTTCTCAAAAAAGTCGCTATGTAGTGTAAGCTGCAACTCATCGTCAATGATGCTTCCACTAATTTCAGAGTGCCTTCTATTCTCCCTAACATAACTTTTTTCAACACCACCACTTACATCTCTTGTCAGATACATGTTTCCAGTAACTTTCAAATTGTTGTCGATTGATAACGCACCTTGATGATATGTAGTGAGATTTTTATATGGATTGTAATCACTTTCCTCAATAAAAATTTTTATTAGCCACAATCCTTGATACTTTTTTCTTAACGATTGAGTGTACTCAATTTCTCTCGATACAATTTCTCTAGAGTATTTATCGCTAAAGACATTTGCCGAATATGAAACTAGCCACACAATAATAATTGATTGAAGCAAAAACTTAGTTATCTCCCAGATAGTATTATTTGTTATTTTTAAGTTAAATAAGTTCATATTGAGTAATTAAGTATATCAGCTTAGATAGTGCTAAAATAGCTTTTATGAAATCACTAGAACAGAGGATTGAGTCGATTGAGCATAGAAATGCTAAAGTTGAGCTGGATAAGAAGTGGGAGGGTAGCTGGACAAGGAGGCTCTTAATTGTGGCATTTACCTATATTTTACTAGGTTCATACATGTGGGCAATTGGTGTTGGTCAACCTTTATTGAATGCTGTTATTCCTACTGTAGGTTTTACGCTGTCGACGCTTTCGTTACCACTGTTCAGAAAAATTTGGGAAAAAAACCTAGTCAAACGATAACTAGCTATCATTATTATCCAAGTTCAGAATTTTAATAACACTTTTGGTAGACTCAACAGTATTTGTTGGATCATAAAGTATTGCTTGCCAACCTCTAGATTTAGCTGCTTTAACATGGTCAGGGCTGTTATCAATAAAGAAAATTTCAGTTGGATCAACTTCCACCATTTTTTCTGCAACATCAAAAATACCTGGTTCAGGTTTTTGATGACCTACCACACTTGAATCCACAATGGCATTCCATTCAATATCTGGAATTAATTTTTTTGAGTTAATAGTGGCCAGCATTCTTGGATACATGTTAGTAAGCAAACCAACAGAATATTTCTCTTTAGCAGCTTTAGCCACAGGCCAAATTGAAGGGTTTAACTCAAATCTGTTTACAAAATCTTCAAGCATCGAGTAGTTTTCAAGTTTCCGTTCCAAAGCTGATTCAAAATCACTAACAATTGTGTCAACGTCACAGTCAATACAAATTCTCTGTCTGTATTTCTTCCAAATAGCATCAAAAAGTGGATCTTCTGCTTCAGTTACACCCAAATCTCTCTTCATCTCAATCCACTTATTAGTACCAGAGTAATCAAGTAGTAAAACTCCACCAACATCAAAGTAAACATGTTTTACGGTATTCATAAAATGAATTATACTAAAGAAGGTAAGTAGAAAAGAGTAGAGGTTTGCCTGATGGCAGTTCCCACAGAATCTACTACACTACCCACCTTTTAAGCTAAAACTTGGTCCCTTAACCAACACTAAAAAGCCTTTCTCGGACTGGTACAATGACTACATGAACCTTAAGTTTCTTTCGCTTAATTTGTATGAGGGCGGTTTATTATTTGAGAACATCAGTGCTTTCTTAAAAGAAGAAAAACCTGACATTATTGCCTTTCAAGAGGTTAACAATGGAAGTGACGCCAAACTTCCAAATTATTTGAGGTCGATGCAGGTACTATCTGATCTGTTACCTGATTATCATCATTTTTTTGCCCCAGAAATCTTGCTGCGGTATCCTGAAGGTAAAATTGACATAGGTAATGCTATTTTTTCTCGATTTCCAATATCAAATGAAGAAACTGTTTTTTTAAATGTTCCTTATGGGGAATATGACACTGTCCCCATTGGAGGAGACTTCTCAAAACATCCCAAAAACCTGCAGTGCTGTGAAGTGACTGTAAATGGAAAGATACTAACAATTTGCAATCTACATGGGATCTGGGGTTTAGATGGTGTTGACAATGAGGATCGTTTAAAAATGAGCAATTTAATTGTGGCTCAAGTTAAAGAAAAGGGAAAAGTAATTCTTGCTGGTGATTTCAATCTAAAACCAAATACTCAAACAATTGCAAACATTGAAAAACACTTAACAAGCGTATTTAAGGATCAGTTAAAAACCACTTTCAATCTTGCACGAAAAGATCTCGACCGATTTCCAGGCTATGCTTCAGCTGTAGTAGATATGATTTTTACAAGTCATGATTTAGCAGTAACAAAACACAATTGTCCAAATGTTGATGTATCAGACCATTTACCTCTAATTATCGAGTTTGAGGTCTAAAGCAAAGATTTTCTGCATTCTCAATTTAATCAATCCTACCTGCACCTCATCATCGAAGACTGATAAAATCAAACTATGATAAACATGGCAATCACTCCAAAACCTTTTAACACTGGATACTTGGATGAGCAAGATGGACACAAGGTTTTTTTCTCGCAGTTTGGGAATCTAAAAGGTGATGCACTTGTAATCCTTCATGGTGGTCCTGGCTCACAGTCAAAGCCTAAGCAAATAAAAGGTTATGATCTAGAGAAATACCACATCATTACCTTCGACCAGCGAGGAAGTGGAAAGAGTGAGCCGGCTGGTAAATTGGAGTCAAACACTCTCAGCGATTTAATCCAAGACATGGAACGTTTGCGAACAAAGTTAAGTATTGACGGGTGGTTTGTTGCCGGTGGTAGTTGGGGCGCAACCCTAGCACTAGCATACGCTCAAGCACACCCTGACAAAGTGAAAGGCTTATTGTTGAGTAGTATTTTCCTAGCTTCGCCACGCGATATCAGTTGGGCTTTCACATCGGGTGATGGGATTGAGCGATTATTCCCTGATGTTTGGGAGCATCGCTTAGACTTTTTATCACAGTACCAAATTGAGCCCGCTAACGCTGCTAGCGTATTGCTTCAAAAACTAAAATCTGCAACTCCTGAGGAGGCTAAAAATATCTCTGCTGGTGTTTCAAATTGGGAAGGCAATCTCATGCACGCGCAGGAGGATGTTCAATATATAGCCCCTGATGAAGTCGAAGAGAGTGACATTGCATCTACAAAAGTCTTTCTCCACTATGAATCAAATCATTACTTCCTAGAACCTGATCAATTAATCAATAATCTAGAAAAAATTGCCACTGTCCCCACCGTGATTGTGCATGGTCGATATGACTTGCTATGTCCAGTTGAAGCAACATGGAAAGTCAAAAAGAAACTCAATAATGTGGAAGTTCTAATTCTTCCTACAAGTAACCACAAACTCACGGCAGAAGGAGATATTGCCCGGAAGTTGGCGTTTAACCTGTTTCTCAGTAAGCAACAAGCTGGTTAATCTGGCTCCAAATGTTGGTTTTGTAAATGCTACTGGATTGTCACTTTTGTTTCTTTAGAACCTGTTACTTAAATACCAGCGGTAAGAGGGTGAGTAGAAAAATATCTGTAGTGAAGTGAGCAATTATCGCTGACTCAAGGCCCTTTTTCCAGAAAAGCCATCCAAAAACGATTCCACCTACGCCATTCAAAATAATCGCACGAGCGATAACAAGGGGAGTAATTTCGGTAAGAGATGCAGTTACTGGTAGGTGTCCTAGACCAAAGATGATGGCAGCTAGGAAAATAGAAATCAAAATAACGAAGATCCTAGGTTTTTGGTCCCTCAACAATTTCATTCCTATCCACGTAAAGAGAGTCATCAGAAACAACCTCATTAAGATCTCTTCGGTAATGCCACCGTAAAAGGAAGCCAAGATCGTTTGCCAAGCTGGTGCGTAAGTATCATGTGTTGTGATATTTAAACCAAGGGTTGTAAAAATTGAATCCAGGACGTAAATAGCTACTGCTACTGTCACTCCACAAAAAACAGATTTTACTAAAATACTTTGAAGAACCCCTTTGTAGTCATTCTTTTCTACTACAGCTTGAAGAAGTGGGAGTCGAAAGTCTACCTTTTTTGCCAGAAATAATCCCAAAAATAGGGCGATCGAAAAAAAGAGTGAACTCTGAATCAGTTGTGCTACAAGTATGAGCCAGATTGGCTGGCCTACTTGTCGTAACAATTCTCCTTGGAGGGTAAGAACATACGGAAATACACAAAGTATGCTAAGCAGGCTTAAACTCAACAGGATAAAAAATATCTTCCAGTTAATCGACTTTTTCATGTAAATTTAGTCTAGCACATGTAAGGATATTTCAACTATTTGACGTATCCGGAAAGTAAAAAGGCCAGAACTTCGTTCTGGCCTTCTATTAGATGCTTTTGATCAAGCTGATCAAATCATCTCGTATCATACAGGTTATCTCATTCTCAAGGCGTTTGATTCCCTGTGAGTAGGGATTACTCGCCTCATATCCTGCATAAAGGTAACTAGCAGCACTTCTTTGTGCTGAGTCCATTTCTATGTGGGTCATGCCCGCATAGGGATCATGTAGTGACCTTAAATATGCACGACTACTTTTTTGTTCCCGTTGGACATCATTTAATAGCCTCAGCATTTTCTCATTGTCTCCTTGGGCTTCAAAGACATATGCTTGTGCTAATTCCAAGAGATCTACCAGATGCATTTTCATGCACCCGACACGTAAAGCCGACAATCGCTGCTTTTCAGCAGCAATGTCTGCGGCAGTGGGTCTTATCCCTAGCCCTTTAGGGGCGGCATATTTCTTGATCGCGACTCGCAGCTTTTCAGCTGCAACAGAAACTTCCTGCTGAGCTGGAGTATTGATGTTAAACTCCAGTGTTTCGTTTTCTTTATGCAGCACTTGCAGTTTCTCCTGCAAATTTTTGGCTGCTCGCTGCAACCATACATACTGCTGCATGTTCTGCACAGCCATTCGCTGCGCGATGTACAACAGTTGCTCGGGCGAAACCGTATCAATCTTCATTTTTTCCTCACTTTTGAACGATCACACTGACTCCTTATTATATCCTATAACATTAAATTCGTCAAAGTTATGCCATTCAGATCTGGTTTTGGAAACATGTGCTAATAAAACTATGTCTGTTACAATAAAAATATGAAAATCGGCATCATTTCTGATACACATGACAATAGTCCAGCGATTGTATGGATCATCGAGTACCTCAACCAACATGACATTCCAGTGGCTTTACACGCTGGGGATATGATCAATCCAGGTATTTTGTTTCGTTTTCGTGACCACTACCAAGGCCATCTTCACTTCGTCTTCGGAAATAATGACGGGGAACAAGCCTTAGCCGAACGCCGCTCTCATGAATCACAAAATCTTACGTGTCATCTCACTGAGATGAGGCTCGAACTCGAAGGCCGCAAGATTTTCATGAATCACTATTCTTCAATTAGTGAAAGCGTTGCTAAATCAGGTGAGTTTGATATATCAATCGGTGGTCATGATCACCTTTTTCGCGTCATAACCTATGACAGCTGTCTTTTCATAAATCCGGGCAATACTGTCACCAAAGACAAGTGGCTTCCGCAAGACCCAGACAGAGAAAGTAGTTTCGTCATCCTCGACTTAGCCACCATGATGCATGAACGTGTTATGGTACCTCAATCACTATGAATGATACCTTTTCCACCACCCTAGATGCCTATAATCAGCACGCTTCACAATTCGTGAAACATTTTGAACGAAAACTAGACATCAAAGAGCTCGATGCCTTTTTAGCTTTGATCCAAGCAGGTGGAAACATTCTAGATGCTGGTTGTGGTTCTGCCCGGGATGCGGCGTACTTCATGAGTAAAGGCTACCAAGCTTTAGGTATAGATGTCTCTGAAGGTTTACTAGCTGAGGCCAAAAAACTCCATCCAGAAGTAAAGACAGAAATAATGAGTCTGACAGACCTGCAGCTTCCAGATAACCAGTTTGATGGTGTGTGGTGCAAAGCGGCACTTCTGCATATCACACGTCAAGATATTCCTCAGGTTTTGGCCGGTTTTTTTAGAGTACTCAAACCGGGGGGTACCTTATTTATCCAAACCAAAAAGGGGAAGGGTGAAGGGACCCAGCCTGCGCCTTTTGATGAAAAAGTGACTCGCTTATTTACTTTTTTTGAGACTGACGAACTCTCCACCATGATCGAGTCAGCTGGCTTTGATATACACTCACAGTATGAATTTAATGGCAAAAACCGAGGAACCAATTCTAGAGACCAGGATTGGATTGTGATTTTTGCTCGAAAAAATCAATCAAAATAAAAACCATCGCAAAATTTGCTATAGTTGTCGCATGCACACAGAAATCCAAAACTATAACCAACTTCAATCAAAAACCGAAAAAGCCATTTGTGATAGATTGGCAGAAGTTATTTCCCAAGTACTTCCTCAAGCTGAAAACAAAATTTGGCATGCTCATCCAGTCTGGTTTTTGGATGGCAATCCGATCGTCGGATACAGTAAATTAAAAGATTC